>JAENVX010000404.1 GCA_016650355.1 Bacteroidia bacterium
AAAGGTGGAATTTATATTTATCCGGCCACAGCTAAAGACTCTAATGGTAAACTCCGCTTAATGTATGAATGTAATGCACTTGCCTTTGTAGTGGAGCAGGCTGGTGGAGTAGCGATTGACGGCAAAAAAAGAATACTCGACATTGAACCAAAGAGTTTGCATCAACGCACACCCTTTTATGTGGGGTCAAAAAATATGGTTGAAAAAGCGGTTAGCTTTTAGTCTCTTCCTCTTTTGATTCGGCAGTAAATATTTCCGGAGCATGCTGTGAAATAACGCTATACCATTTCACAAGCTTTTTCAAATCGGAAACATAAACCCGCGACTCATCATAGTCAGGCAATACTGATTTCATGAAAGCTTTAAGCTCAGAGGCATCTGAATTAACATCAATACCGAGATCGTTTCCAAAATCCTTGTTAATCTTTTTCAGTACGGACAACAAAGGAGCCGTCCCCTCTTTTGTTGTTGTATAGATAGAAATTTCATGTAATAGTGAAATGCGATTGCTGGCAGAAGCAACCAGGCGACTTTTCGCTTCATCAAGTGATTCTAGAATGACGCCAGACTTAGCTGGAGCCAAAACTTTGTAAAGACCACCTTTGCCGCTTACCGATGCAATTTCAGACAACTCCATAGTTTAATTTCTTTTAGAGCGGCAAAACTAACAGATTTTAAGAAGTACACCTTGAAAATTCATTTACTTCTGTTTTATAGCCGTCTCAATAAAGTCGAGTACTTCGTTTCGGCCTATTTTTTTTTCTGAGGACGTAACAAAGAAAGGAGGAATTTCTTCCCAAGTTTCAGCCAACGCATCCCTGTAATTTTTTTTTGATCTGGCCAACTCGCCTCGCTTTAGCTTATCGCACTTTGTGAAAAGGAGTGCGATAGGCAGACTTCGTCCACCGATCCAGGAAATAAATTCAATGTCAATTTTTTGTGGTTTTAACCTCGAGTCAATAAGCACAAAAGTGCAAAAGAGATTTCCCCTTTTTAACAGGTAATCTTCTATCATTTTGCTCCATCCTTGCTTTACCTTAAGGCTTATTGTGGCATAACCATAACCTGGTAAGTCAACCAGGTACCAGGACTTATTTATGTGAAAATGGTTGATGGTTTGCGTTTTACCGGGTGTTGAAGATGTCTTTGCCAGATTTTTGTGGTTTGTCAACATATTGATCACGGATGACTTACCAACGTTTGACCTGCCAATGAAAGCAAATTCCGGCTGCTTGGTGACAGGGCATTTGTTAAAATCTGTATTACTGATAATAAACTCTGCTGAATGTATGATCATGAAGGCACTTCAAGTGTTAATTGAAAGGCAAAATACTAAGATTGTAACTGTCGGGTCACTTACGGATGAAACTTTGGCAATTGTTTTTTGCGGGATTTTGTTAAATTGCCTTCTTAGTAATGCATTTTATTGGCTTATTTGAAATTAAACTATTTTTTAAGATGCACAGTATCCGTGGAATACTGGTTTTTTTAACTGCTTTTATCATCTTCTCACCCTCTCTTGCTCAGGAACAAGATAAGGAGCAATCAAAGCTATACATGGAGCAGGCCGAACTTATTATGGCTGCAACCAGAGCAATGGATGATGCCCGTGATCTTATGATCACCGCGGCCAACTTTGACACTACAAATATTAAAGCAAATTTTGACGCTGGACATTATCATCTTGAAACCATTGGGAAGGAGTTAGCGGCAAAGTATTTTTTGCGTATTGCAAGGCAGAATCCTGGCTATCGTTTTGATCTTGATTTTTGGATAGGGAAGAGCTATCACTACGGGTTGGACTTTGATAATGCAATCAAACATTACACTCAATACAGAGACAATCTCATCGCTCAGCCAAATTACGCTGGGCAGGATAAAGTTGGGCTCATAG
Organism: Bacteroidia bacterium; assembly: GCA_016650355.1. Classification (GTDB taxonomy): domain Bacteria; phylum Bacteroidota; class Bacteroidia; order Cytophagales; family Cyclobacteriaceae; genus ELB16-189. The sequence goes on from JAENVX010000404.1 coordinate 1,895, forward strand.
AGGTGGAGCGGAAAATTGAAGAATGCAAAAACGGGAAGGAGTTTGTTGCAAATCCTAAAAATTTTTCAATCGTCAATATGGGTCGGGAGATCAATTCAGAATTCGAGGACTATGCGCCTGTTTTAAATGAGAATGAAGATGAAATTGTATTTACTACAAGAAGGCGCGATGGTAACTTAAATGAAAATGTTTATGACGACAATAAGCCGTTTGAAGATGTTTTTTACTCAACCAAAGCGAATGGCAAATGGTCGAGAGCAAAAAACATTGGCTCACCCATAAACACTAAGTTTAATAATTCAAATGCTGCATTATCAGCTGATGGTATGACCCTATATCTTTATAATGATGAAGGTAACGGAGATATTTATATGAGCAAGAAACTGGCTAATGGTACATGGGGAGTTCCGTCTCCTGTGCCCGGGATTATTAATTCTCCTTACCGGGAAGAGTCATTGACCGTAAGTGAAGATGGAAATACAATCTATTTTTCAAGTGATCGGCCCGGTGGTTTGGGAGGTTCTGATATTTATATGAGTATAAAGGATGCTACCGGACAATGGGCGACTTTAAAAAATTTGGGTCCTGTAATCAATACAGAACTTGATGATGATGATCCCTTCATAGATTATGATGGGAAGACATTGTATTTCAGTTCAAAGGGCAGAAAGGGTATGGGTGGCTATGATATTTTCAAAACTTCTTTGCTCGATTTGGAGAAAAATGAGTGGAGTGAACCGGAGAATTTAGGTTATCCTATTAATACCCCCGATGATGATATTCAATATGTAAGCACTAAGGATGGACAACGTGCTTACTACGCCTCCGTACACGAAGATGGTATGGGGTACGAAGATATTTATATGATCACGGTTCCAGTAGAATCTGAAGAAAAACCTGTTGGCAAATTCAAGTATGTTGTAAAAGTAGTGGATGCTGATACTAAAAGGCCTATTGAGGCAAAAGTCAAACTACAAGGTCTTAAGGATAATGTTGCTGTTGGTTTTTCCGCAAGAGGTAAGGGAGAGTTTGAATTTAATATTACCGAAGCTGTTGCCAGAGATTACAGGCTTTCGGTTGAAAAGGAGGGGTATGTATTCCAGATTCAGTCAATCCGTATTGAAGGTGTTTCCGGGGAACCCCAGACAGGTACCCTTACCA
>JAENVX010000405.1 GCA_016650355.1 Bacteroidia bacterium
GTTTTGGACACACCCCCTATTGGTCTGGTAACGGATGGTATTATGGCAATGAAGCAATCAGATCTTTCGATTTATGTCATACGGGCGAATTACTCTGATAAAGGTTATGTTAAAAATCTTTATCGGACTATTACCATTAATAAATTTACCAATGTTGCCGTGGTGTTGAATGCAATTCCTGCCTCCGCCAAATCGTATGGCTATGGGTATTATGAGGAGAAAACCACAAAGAAAGGTTGGTGGTCAAACTTAATAAAAACCTAAGTGTTCTCGATTTTTAAATCAAAGCCAAAGAAGGATTCGCCATCAATTCTAATAGATATTCACTCGCACCTATTGCCTGCGATTGATGATGGTGCGAAAACAATGGAGGAAGCATGGCAAATAATCCGAACATTTGAAGATTTGGGGTATGTCAAATTAAATACAACGCCTCACATCATGAATGATTTCTATCGTAACACGCCACTCGGTATTCAAACTAAAAAAGATCAATTGACTAATTTTCTTAAGGAGAAGTATTGCTCTATTCAAATTGAAGCTGCAGCAGAATATTATCTCGATGAATCGCTCCTACAATCGGTTGAGAATAATGAAGCGCTAATGACCTTTGGAAACCAAAAGTATTTATTGTTTGAAACAAATTTTCTAACAGAACCCTACCCGCTCAAAGATTTTATATTCAAGATTACAACAAAAGGCTATAAACCAGTTTTGGCTCATCCCGAACGCTATGAATACCTTCACAAGACTTTTGACAAACTGGAGGACTTGCGAAATCGCGGAGTGCTATTTCAACTAAATCTGTTGTCACTAATCGGTTTCTATTCCATACCGATCCAAAGAATGGCGGAAAGTATGATTGACAAAGGCTGGGTTGATTTTATTGGCAGCGACTGCCACAATACTCAATACTCCGTTCTTATAGAAAAAGCACAACGGACTAAATACTTTAAAAAAGCGTTGGACTTACCTCTCCTAAATAATAGTCTCTAAAATTATGATTGCCATCACGGGGGCTACCGGACTGCTTGGAGGATTTATCGCATCGAGATTTATTTCGGCTGGAGAAAAAGTAGTAGGTCTCACAAGAAAAAGGATTACCGTTGACGATTCACATGAACAGCCAGAAAACATAACATGGCGAGAGGTCAATTTACTTGATCCCATTTCTATTAGTGAGTCGCTAAAAGATGTACATACCGTCATTCACTCAGCAGCTTTGGTCTCATTTAATCCTCGAAAAACAAAAGAGATTTTCGAAACAAACACGGAGGGTACAAAAAATATAGTAGATGCTTGCCTTGCTGTTGGGGTCAAAAAACTAATACATATAAGTTCGGTCTCAGCACTGGGGAGGCAAAAAGGAATTTATCGGATAAATGAAGAGAGCCATTGGACGAACAAGACACTCACCTCAGATTATGCTTTGTCAAAATATCAGGCGGAGGTAGAAGTATATAGAGGCCATGAAGAAGGTCTGGAAGTTTCCATTGTAAATCCATCCGTCATTCTCGCACCGTCTGATTGGAGCAGTAGTAGCTCACAACTTTTTAAATATATCTGGAATGAAAATTCTTTCTACACTGATGGATTCTTGAATTATGTAGACGCAAGGGATGTAGCAAATATGGTCTATGTTTTGAGCAAGTCGAATTTTAATGGCGAAAGATTTATTGCAAGTACGAACCTAATATCATTCAAAAATATATTCGATGAAATCGCCAAAAGATTTAATAAAAAACCTCCGTCAATAAGAATAAACACTCCTTTTTCGGAAGTGTTGGCATTCCTTGAAAACATCCGATGCACGCTAACAAATCAAGAACCTGTCATTACTAAGCATACCGTACAAATGGCGGCCGAACCTTTCTATTATGACAACAAAAAAGCTGTAGAAAAGCTAAATCTGTCTTTTCACACGTTAGCGGAAACCTTGGATTTTTGCTGTCCTTACTACTTGCAAAAGATTACAACAAACAAATAGGAACTACAAGTTGTTACATTATTATTCTTGCCCGAACTTTGTGGAGAAAAGGGATAAACCCTTTTAAATTCAACTAATATTTCCCTATTTTAGGCAAACCGTTAGCCAATGGCACACGAATTCAGAAAGAGAGAGGAAGAGGAAGAGTTGATCAGGCGATTTGAAGATAAACTCAAGAGAAATTCTACCGATTTTTTTGACATTGATGCCTATGAAACCATCATCGATTTTTACCTTGATAACAACAAGTTTAAAAAGGCGCTCGCGGCTGTTAATCAGGCAATAGAAACATATCCATATTCAACAGAACTGATGACCATAAAGGCTCAGATCCTTTCAAATCTTGAGCAGTACGAGGAAGCACTCGAACTTTTAGAGCAAGCCAAGAATTTACACCCCACGGATATTGAAATCTATTTATCAATAGGATCTATTCTTTCATTACAAGGTAAGTATAAGGAGTCAATTGAAATCTATGATCAACTACTAAGTTTTGCAGAAGAGGATCATGATGAAATCTTTTATAACATTGGACTAGCACATCAGAGTCTTGAAGATTATAACTTGGCGATTGAATTTTACAAGAAGTCTATCGAAGATAATATCTCTCACGAGGGTTCTTTATACGAGCTTGCATTCTGCCTGGACGTAGTCGGTCAATTAGAAGGTAGTCTTTCCTATTACAAAAAATTTATTGATGAAGATCCCTATTCGGCAGCAGCCTGGTATAACCTCGGCATAGTTAGCAATAAACTTGAAAAGTATGAAGATGCTCTAGAGGCATATGAATTTGCGATTGCCATTGACGAGAATTTTGCCTCATCATGGTTCAACATGGGCAACACCTATATGAACCAGGATCAGCATACCAAAGCATTGGATTCCTTCCGGAAAACGATAGATATCGAAGGACCAAGTCCGGAGGTATATTGTTGTATGGGCGCAGCCTATGAAAATCTTGAGCAATATGAACTAGGCCTGAAGTATTTCCAAAAGGCATCAAAGCTTGATCCTTTGTATGACGAAGCCTGGTTTGGTGCCGGCAGCTGTCTGGAGAAACAAGAAAAATGGTATCAGGCTTTACACTTCTTCAATAAGGCTGTAAAAATCCACCCGCAAAATTCTGAGTATTGGAAAGCTGCTGCTCACGCAGAGTTTAAAATCGGTAACACGGTTTCAAGCATTAGTGCCTATGAAGAAGCCAGTAACCTTGGACCTGAAGATAAAGAGGTGTGGCTGAACTGGTCATTCATATATTATGAACAAGGTGCTCACGAAAAAGCAATAGATGTATTACTTCAGGGCATGGGAGAAATTCCTGACGAGCCAGAATTTTTCTACCGGATGACGGTATATTTAATTGAAGCCGGTAAATTTAAGGAAGCCTTTAACTATCTGGAAAATGCATTAATTTTGAATTTTGATGGACACTCTGTCCTTTTTGATTTCTTCCCAAAAGCTGAATCGCAAAAGGCTCTTTACAAGATTATCGACCAATTTAGAAAAGAAAACACCTAATGAATTACACGTTAAAGAATCTGCCTGAGCGAACCACCAAGCCCAGGCAAATGGGTTTTACTATGGCTATGGATAAAGGCCTTAGCGTACGCGAAGCTGAAGACTTCGTAAGCATAGCAGCAGAACATGTTGACATTGTAAAACTTGGTTGGGGCACATCTTATGTTACACCTCATCTAAAAGAAAAACTCAAAGTATATAAGGATGCTGGTCTTCCAACCTATTTCGGAGGTACCTTATTTGAAGCATTCATAATGCGTGATCAATTTGATGATTACCGCAAGATTTTAGATAAATACGGAATGTCTTTCGCTGAAGTCTCTGATGGCTCCATTGACTTGGACCACGATAAGAAATTGGATTACATCGCAAAGCTTTCGGAACAAGTGACAGTGCTATCCGAGGTGGGATCTAAAGATGCTGATAAAATAATACCGCCCTATCAATGGATAGACCTCATGCAAAAAGAATTAGATGCCGGAGCCTGGAAAGTTATTGGCGAAGCTCGTGAAGGTGGCAATGTAGGTCTATTCCGATCTACCGGAGAAGTCCGCTCGGGATTGGTTCAGGAAATCCTTACTAAAATACCCTTCGAAAAAATAATTTGGGAGGCTCCACAAAAAGCCCAACAAGTTTGGTTCATCAAGTTGCTTGGCGCCAATGTCAATTTAGGAAATATAGCACCCAATGAAATTATTCCCCTTGAAACAATTCGTCTTGGTTTACGTGGCGATACATTTTTACACTTCTTGGGACTGGAGCGAAAAAAGAATAATAGTGCACCCCCCTTTGAACTTGACTAAGCTCCTTTGAGAACTACCAAAGATTATTTGCTCCTTTACCTGAAAGGGATAAGTATGGGGGCAGCCGATGTCATCCCAGGAGTATCGGGTGGAACGATTGCCTTTATCTCTGGCATTTATGAGGAGCTAATAGACTCTATTAAATCCATCGATATTGAGGCTTTTAAACTTCTATTTCGATTCCAAATAATATCATTTTGGGAAAAAATTAATGGTAACTTTTTGATTGTCGTACTGGCAGGTATTGTCACCAGCTTACTTTCATTGGCAAAGCTTATGACTTATCTATTGGAGCATCATCCCATTCCGGTATGGTCATTTTTCTTTGGCCTTATATTAGTATCTTCTCCTCTAATAATACGCGATATTAAAAAGTGGAATTTTGCTACCGTCATTATGGGAATAGCTGGAGTTGCGATTGCTTATTCTATTACAATTCTTTCACCAACAGAAACGCCTACTCATTTTCCTTTTATTTTTCTATCTGGTGCATTGGCCATCTGCGCCATGATCTTGCCAGGTATCTCAGGTGCGTTTATCCTTCTACTAATCGGTAAATACGAGTATATGATTAAAGCGTTGATTGGATTTGATATTCCGGTCATATTGGTATTCGTTACTGGCGCTTTTATAGGTCTATTGGCGTTTTCAAGATTATTAAGTTGGATTTTAACGCATTACCGCTTTCCTACATTAGCTTTACTTGCTGGCTTTATGATTGGCTCGCTTAACAAAGTTTGGCCGTGGAAAGAAATAACAGCCTTTAGAATCAACAGCGAAGGCTTGCAAGTACCTGCTTTGGATCGCAGCATTTTACCTGCGCAATATTTTGAGAAAACAGGGCATGACCCACTGCTTTTTCAAGCTGTATTATTTGTAGCGCTCGGCATCTTTTTAGTTGTTGCAATTGAAAAAATTGCGTCATCACTAAAAACAAAATACTAGAATAATGGAAAAGAAATTTGGTCTTATTGGCATGACCGTTAGCCATTCGTTTTCAAAATCGTTTTTTGATGAGAAATTTTTCAGAGAAGGGCTTCGCGACTATCATTACGATCTTTATGAGCTTAAAGAAATTAAAGACCTTAAAAAATTATTAAAGGACAATCCTGAATTGTGTGGCTTGAATGTTACTATTCCATTTAAGGAACAAGTGATTCCGTTGCTAGGAGATATCGATGCAACAGCTCAAAGAATTGGGGCGGTAAACGTAATTAAGATAAAGGATGGCACGCTACTCGGTTTTAACACGGATAGTGACGCATTTTTAGAAAGCTTATCAAAGTGGTTTCCAAATGAAGCAGGGTCAAAGGCATTGATATTGGGAACAGGTGGTTCTTCCAAAGCCGTTCAAGAGGCCCTGAAAAAACTGAATATTCCATTTCAAATAGTTTCCCGAACGAAGGGGAAGGGTAATATTACCTATAATGATTTAGAGAAAAGTGAATCAATTATTTCGGAATCTAATCTTATTATTAACACCACACCGCTTGGCATGACTCCAAATAATAATACAATGCCCCCCATTAATTTTGAATTGATTACTTCTAATCACTATATCTACGATTTGATCTATAACCCAGCCCGCACCATGTTCCTTCAAAAGGCCGAGATGCATAACGCGATCATTAAAAATGGCCTTGAGATGCTACACATTCAAGCCGAAAAATCGTGGGCGATTTGGAATAATTAGTTCTCAAGTTCCATGTTACTGATTTCAAGTTTTAGGCATATACACAGTATGGGGTGATACCTGAAACTAGTAACTTGGAACCTGAAACATATAAATGGACTTCAAATTAACAAGTGAATACGTACCCACCGGTGATCAACCAAAAGCTATTGAGCAGTTAGTTAAAGGACTAAATGAAGGTGAGGAAAATCAAACTCTTTTAGGTGTAACTGGCTCAGGTAAGACATTTACGATTGCTAATGTAATTGCCCAGACCAACAGGCCAGCCTTAATACTCAGCCACAATAAAACGTTGGCAGCCCAACTTTATGGAGAGTTCAAACAATTCTTTCCTGAAAATGCGGTAGAATATTTCATTTCATACTACGATTATTATCAGCCGGAAGCTTTTATTCCTTCCTCCGGCCTTTATATAGAAAAAGATCTTTCCATCAATCAGGAAATCGAAAAACTTCGCTTGAGTTCAACTGCATCGCTACTCACCGGAAGAAGAGATGTAATTGTTGTAGCGTCTGTTTCGTGCATTTATGGTATTGGTAATCCTGAAGAATTTGGCAAGAACCGAATTCAACTTACAGTTGGCGAAAGCATCGCCCGCAACCGCTTACTTTTTGGCCTTGTCGATATTTTGTACAGCCGAAATGAAATTGATTTTAAACGTGGCACCTTTCGGGTAAAAGGAGATACGGTTGATATTTTTCTTGCTTACGCAGATTATGCAGTGCGAATATATTTCTTTGGCGATGAGATCGAAGCCATTCAGCTAATTGAACCTCATACGGGGAAAAAAATATCGGATGAAAAAATGGCCGTAATTTTTCCAGCTAATTTATTTGTTACTGGTAAAGATGTGTTGCACCAGGCCATGCGCGAAATTCAGGATGACATGGTGCTGCAGGTTGAAATGTTTGAATCGGAAAAAAGACATCTTGAAGCCAAGCGATTAAAAGAGCGTACCGAGTTTGACCTTGAGATGATGCGGGAACTAGGGTATTGTAGTGGCATTGAAAATTACTCTCGCTATTTTGACAGAAGGCAGGCGGGAGCGCGTCCCTTTTGCCTCATCGATTATTTCCCTGATGATTTTCTTTTAATTATAGATGAAAGTCACGTTACCGTACCGCAGGTTCGTGCTATGTGGGGCGGAGATCGGTCTCGTAAAGTAAATCTAGTGGATTATGGTTTCCGTCTTCCTTCTGCCATGGATAACCGCCCGCTTACATTCAACGAATTTGAGTCAATGATGAAGCAGGTTATCTATGTAAGTGCTACACCCAGTGAATATGAGTTGCGGAAATCAGAAGGCGTGGTGGTAGAGCAACTTATACGACCTACAGGTCTGCTTGATCCAGTGATTGATGTGCGACCAAGTCGCAACCAGGTAGATGATTTGTTGGAGGAGATTGATGAGAATGTGAAAAAGAAGGAACGTGTGCTAGTAACAACGCTCACCAAGCGCATGGCCGAAGAGTTAACAAAATTCATGGAGCGTGCTTCTATCAAATGTCGTTATATCCATTCAGAAGTTGCAACCTTGGATCGCGTAGAGATTTTACGGGAACTGAGGTTAGGGATCTTTGATGTTTTGGTGGGTGTGAATTTATTGAGGGAAGGACTTGACCTTCCAGAAGTTTCGCTTGTTGCTATACTCGATGCCGACAAAGAAGGGTTCTTACGCAACCAACGTTCTTTGGTACAAACAATCGGGCGAGCAGCGCGAAATATAAATGGTCGGGTGATCATGTATGCTGATAAGATGACCGACTCTATGCAAGCCGCCATTGATGAAACCAATCGCAGAAGGAAAATACAATTGGATTATAATATAGCGAATGGCATTGAGCCTAAAACGATATTAAAATCCCGGGAGGCCATCCTGGGACAAACGTCTATTGCGGACTCCAAGAAGTTGACCAAGCGATATTATATTGAGGATGAAGAAAAATCGCTGGCTGCTGATCCTGTTGTTGCCTATTTGAGTAAAGACGAATTAATAAAAATGGCAGATCGCACACGCAAGGCCATGGAAAAAGCAGCAAAGGAATTGGAATTTATGGAAGCCGCCAGACTGCGCGATGAATATCAGGCATTTTTAAAATTGATTGAAGAGAAGAAGTAGGTTCCTGGCAATTTCATTAAAGTTGGTTACTATAAACGATTATATTCCAAGGAGTTTATGGAGATTGCGCTTCCTTTGACCATCGCATTCCGCGATGCAAGGATCAACATTTAGGTATTTGAAGACCCACCTTCGTGCTCAAAATTTAACAGTCACCGTGAACTTGCAAAGTTAACTTTTACCCTGGGGGCTGTCATCAAATCCCTTTTAAAATAGACTAGCTCTCTCCGGTTGCGATCTTCGTGAGGCATACAATAGTATAAACGTTGTTGGAAAAGCCTCTGACAAGCAATTTTTGGCTGGGAGGTATTCTATCAAACACCACCTCCCCATTCTTTAACTTGTTCTCCAAGGCATCATGAGTATCGTTATTTAAATATTTTATTTTTCGTTACATCAATGATTCCAGCTATTGCTATCACCCTGTTTGTCCTTTGAATTTTCTGGCGATTCACCATTCGTCTTTTGCCTCTCCCCATGGAAGGTTCCTTTTTTAAAGTCTCGTCTGTGCCCGCTAAAGTGATCATAAGGTGAATGGCCATTGTATCCTGTCATTGCCACCTTATATCCGTCATACAAATTATAATACCTGTAGCGGGAAGGTAGGCGGGACGCGTGAACCCACCCAGTTGGTTGAAAATAAATGAACCTGGAAGATTGAACATCATAATAGGTCTCGATATCCGGCAAATAGTAGTA
>JAENVX010000406.1 GCA_016650355.1 Bacteroidia bacterium
GTAGGAGGGCGCCAAGTTTTGGATAAAAAGAACGATTTTATGTAATTAACCTGGGATAGGAAGGGCTAAAAACTATGTAAAGCATTGATTTACAGCGTATTTTTTATGTAACGGTTATGTAACTGGAAACTTTCTTCAGGGCATCTACTGATCCAACACCACTATTCACCTCTTCAACAACCTCTGATTAATAAGACTCGTTACACTGTCCCGGTAATTACGACTGATCGGTAACGACTTTGCGCCAACCTTCAACTCGTTGCCTTCCACTGATTCTATCTTGGAACGATTGACAAGAAAGGACTGATGTATTTTAATAAAGTCAGTGGAGGACAGCTGACTTTCAAGACTCTTCATCGTGAGATACGCAATAATCTTTTTGTGCGCGGTGCAAATCGTAACATAATTTCCAAGCACTTCTGCATAAAGGATATCGTTCAATTCAACTTTCTCAATTCGTTTTTCACTTTTAATAAATATGTAAGAAGACGGCAGCGTGTTGCCGGACTGAGTCTTCATTTCATAGAAGTCCTTTGCCTTTTGTACGGCCTTAAGAAAACGATGTAGGGCAAACGGCTTTAATAAATAATCAATGATATCGAGTTCGTATCCGTCAAGGGCATACTGAGGGAAAGCAGTTGTGAGAATGACCATCGAATCAATATTATTACGCTTGAGCATTTGCAAGCCTGAAACTTTCGGCATTTCAATGTCAACGAAAATAAGGTCCGGTTGATTGCTTTTAAAAAACTCCTCTGCCTTCATCGCGCTTTCAAATTTTCCCTGCAAATCCAGAAATGGAACTTGTTCGGTAAACTCCTGAAGAATTTTACGCGCCACCGGCTCATCGTCTACGATTATACAGCTGAGTTTTTTCATAACGTAAGTGTTAACTGTACCCGGTAAACCTTCGTTTCATTTTTTATTTCCAGTTGGTAACGATCCTTGTATAGCAATTCAAGTCTGCGCGTGGCATTCGTGAGACCAATTCCACCCTCTGAAGACTCACTTTCATCATACGTATTCTCACAGACAAACTCGATTTTTCCGGGTTGCTGTTTCAGGGAGATCACAATCCGGTTGATGACCTTGTCATCGCGGGAGACATATTTGAATGCGTTTTCTACAAAAGTCATAAAGATTAATGGCGCGACTTTAGTCGTTCCGTCTGCGCAATGGATGTCCAGCGTAACTTCCATGTTGTCGTTACTGCGGGCTTTTTGCAGCGCCACATAATTCCGAAGGTGTTTGATTTCCTTGTCGATGGCAATCATATCGACATCGGCTTCGTACAAATTGTATCTCAGTAGATCGGAAAATTGCACGAGCATATTTCTGGCCAGGCTGTTGCCCATGTCAATAGAACCATATACGGTGTTGAGGCCATTGAAAAGGAAGTGAGGGTTGATCTGCAAGCGCAGGTATTTTAATTCTGTTTGCAGCTGATTGATCTGACTGTTTTTAACTTGTTCCTGCTGCTCCGCCCACTTCTGCGTTACGTATAGCATGGAGGTGATAACCGTACAACACGTTCCGTAGATTAAGTTGTCCCAATACCCACCACTGGTTGCCGTCATCTCATCATTAAAAATTGTTTCGTGAAGGATGCTGTTATAATGGTTCATGCTCGTAGCATACAGAAAGATCAAGCCGATTAATGCGGAGGCATACGCGCCAAAGAATTTTTTCTCTAACAGATTGGGAATTAAAAATGAACTGTTGACCAATATCAGGAGGCCAAAAAGAGTAAGGTGGGTAAAAATCGTACCCAAATAGGAAAAACAAGCCAGCACCGTCTCACCCGTATAAACCGGTTTCTCGACTACCAGCGCGCCTATGTAGGCCGCAAAAAATAGTAAGTAAGCGATGCGTTTATTTGCAAACATTTGTCTCCTTAGCGTGAAGGTATTTCATTGAGTTGATAAGCGGAAATCGTTGTGTTGGTTGACAATACGGATTTCTGAATATTAAGAACACTTGTCATGTGAAATATACTTTCTGTCATAAAAATTTTTGAATAGAATTTTTAACCGCAATGGCGTCAAAATGCAAAGACTTTAATAATTTCCTTGTTTTTCTCAGTGAACTTCACGTCTTGGGGTAAATTTTCTCAAACGTCCGGATTTCATGTAATTACGACTGGTTCTGTAGAATATACGTTGAGATATCATAGGATGTTATCGAATAACTGCGAAGCTCGTTAATTTCATAAGTCTTCGACAGGGTCAGTTCCATGAAATATTAAATCCTTATATGAAATGAAAAACATAATACAGTTTGGTGAAAAGGTTCCGGGATATGATATCCCCGTGTTAAACGAGCGCGAGATCAGAGCGGCTGCTGGAATCATGTTTCTTATCATTTACACCTCGCTGATGCTCATCATATTCAAGGGCGACTTCAGACTGGTTAAATATGTGATCGCTCTTTTCTTCATCGACTTTTCTATCAGGGTGTTTATTAATCCAAAATTCTCTCCATCGTTGATTATCGGTCGATTGATCGTGAGTAACCAGGTACCTGAGTATGTCGGAGCGAAACAAAAGCAATTTGCGTGGATCATAGGAGTCCTCTTGTCTGCCTCCATGTTTGTTTTGTTGATTGTCATGAATGTCACTGGTCCGTTTACCGGTGGAGTCTGTCTCCTGTGTCTTATCTTTTTATTCTTTGAATCCGTATTTGGAATCTGCCTTGCCTGTAAAGTTTACAGGCTGATATACGGTGAGAAAGCACAATATTGTCCTGGAGAGGTTTGTGAAGTAAAATCACGGCAACCCATACAGAAAACATCAGGTGCACAATTGGCAGTGGTGTTTGCCTTCATCGCGATCATTTTCCTAATGGTACGCCTCTTCGCACCGATCGTCAATGTACCGCCTCACGATATATTCAGAGACAGCACTGCAAAGTCAGCTACGAAATGATATGGAGAAAAGAAATCAAGTCTGTTTAAAAAATCATTCTTTCGTCATCGCCAGGTAAACACCATTCGTCCAGCCAAAGCCGTCCTGGTTGGGATATTCACCTCCGCTTGCTTCTGCATCAGCACTCCACACATCGTACTTCTCCGTCATCTTTCCGGTTTTCTGATAGACTTTAAGATTGGCATGCGTCCAGTTTGATTTTAGTTGACTTGCTAAATCAATTAACTCATAATTGAGCAAGCCTTTGTAAACGATCCATTGCAAAGGCGCCCAGCCGTTTGGTGCATCCCATTGTTGCATGCTTTCCACTAGTGTTGTGGTCATACCACCGGGCTTAAGAAATTTTTTACCGAGAATTCCTGCAGTTGAATTAGCTTGATCTGCTGACGCAACTTCAAAGAACAATGGAAAAGCAGCTGCGAGTGTGTAGTGTTCTTTTTGTTTCGTGGTAACAAAATCGAAATCAAAAAAGAATTTTTTCTCTTCGTTCCAGCAATATTTTGCGATGGCAATTTTTCTTTTGACAGATAGAGACGAATATTCGGAAGACTTCAAACTATTGCCGGTATGTTGATATGCTTCTGAAATAGTTTGTTCGAGATGAAGCAGCAGACAATTAAGGTCCACCGGAATAATATCTGTTGTGTGAATGGTAGCAAATGACTTAGCATCCTTAAACCATCTGCTGCTAAAGTCCCATCCGGATTCCGCAGCAGCGCGCAGATGACGAAAAAGTTCTTTTGGTTTTTGTTTTGCTTGATGAGATAATTCTACGTCTTCCTTATAGGCTTCTGGTCTTGGTGTGTCATGCGCGTCCCAATATCGGTTAAGAACGGATCCATCTTCCATGCGTACCACACGATGTTGACATGTATTCGTTGTATTAATCAAATCAGTTCCTTTCATCCAGAATTGATATTCCTTTTCCAGCTGAGGTAAATATTTGACAAGCACACCTTTTTCATCAACCTTCTCTTTTGCATCGTGTAAAAGTTTTACCATTAAAGAAAAGAATGGAGGCTGCGATCGGCCGATGAAATAAGTACGGTTGCCGTTGGGGATATAGCCAATACGATCGATGAGAAAAGAAAAATTATCAACCATGTTCTGAATCATATCCGCGCGACCGGAAACCTGAAGACCAAGCATTGTGAAGTAGCTGTCCCAATAGTAAATTTCCCGAAAGCGCCCACCGGGCACTATGTAAGGATGAGGTAAAGGAATTAATGAGCCACCTTCTTCATCAGGATTTCTGGTAAGTACTGTCCACAACGTCTCAATATGTTGTTTAGCAGTTTTGGCTGAATCACTTTTATAATCCCCAGAATAGGTCTTCGGCAATGAAAAATTTTCAATAACGAATTTCTTCAGGTCAAATTTATCTGATCTATGATTTTTTAAATAGTCAGCTTTAATATCACCCAGCCCACGGTTGGGCACACAATCAGGAAACGTTTTGCCATCGCCAAGAATGTTGTTTAGTTGTACTTCCTCAAAGAGAAGACCAAGTTGGTGGATTTGCATTGATTATTCAGTTAGTAAAGCTTAGTTCCCTCTTCAGGGAATTCATCACATGGAATTTCTTCACCATTCAAATCCCGGAAACACAAAATAAAAAATACTCCACCAGCCATCTTCATTGGATAAATATAATTTAAATGGCCCTTCAAAATGAACGGTTTCTCTTGTTTCCAAAACGGCATCGTATCTCACACCACCTTCTGCATGCCCAATGCCCGTTTGTGTTTCATCACTCCACTGAAACTTAACTTCATTTATCGCAACCTGGCAATTAATAAAAGAAGTATAACAATCAAATAGGTTTTGAATTTTAGCCAGCATTTCCTCGCGGGTCAATGTCTGGCCGTTTGCCAAAATAAATTGATGGCTTAATTCGGAACTGAATTCATTAAATTCTTTCCTGAACCAATCCCGTAAGAAATCTTCCATGCGGTTACGGATATCCAACTCGTGATCGGCATGAAATTCTTCATAAATAAAATGAAGGGTCATACCCGGCATACTATTACTCATTGTATGGTCAAACAGTTCTTCAATAATGAACTGGTACTTGAACCGGTCTTCTCTTGGCCGGATAAAATCTACGGCAATTGATTTTTCTTCCAACAATTCAATTAGCCGAACATATTCTTCTTTAAAAAGCTTATCATCCAAGTCACTTGCTTTTATAAAATCAGGAAACCCTAAGAACTCGGTTACTTTTATTGAATTGAAAGCACCTTGATTTTGTTCAAAGGCATAAACATTTTTTAAGAACTCATTTTCAATGTCAGGCGGAAGATTTTCGCCTACGCTCTTGGCGCCAAACTGTGCTTGTAGTTTTAGTTTTAGCAATTCATTTTCCATGCGAAGGTTTTCCTGCGGGTCATCACTGAATTTTTCGTCATGTGGTTCCATATAATTTCGACTATTGATTTTTATTTGATGTTGGATTAACCGTTTTCATCTAAACCCAACTAATTAATGCTCACCCTTTGAACTAAACTCAACCTTGACTTCTGACTTTTTCTGCAGTCTATTAAAGAAGAAAAGACAGATTATTAAAATCCCAATTGGAACTAATGAAAAGTAAAATGCAGTCTGACCACCATAGACTTCAAAAATATTTCCCGTAACAATAGATCCTGTAGTGCCACCCAGGGCAGAAAAAATTACAATCAATCCTGACATAGGTCCATGTTGCCTGGCAGGCAGAGCGCTTAAGATAACGGAATTGATAGCCGGATAAATGGGTGCGATAAATAATCCGATCAGTGGAAATACAAAAGCACCCAACGGAGCATCGCCCCAGCCCGTTACTTCGCCACCATTGTTTTGTGCCAAAGGAATGGCAACCAAGACAAGCACGCTAGCTGCCAACAAACAAATGATCAACACCGAATACCAATGTATTTTTTGTAATGCAAAGCCGGCACTAAATCTTCCGATAGCTGTGGAAGCTGCAAGGATGCTGGCCATTTGAATACTTAACGTGGTTGGCAGGTGAAGAACTTTACTATTAAAGGTCGGCAACCAACTCATGATACTCTGCTCAATCAAAACATACGTAAAGGCACTGACGATAAACACCAACACCAAAGGTTTGATGGCGAGTTTGATCATGTCCA
>JAENVX010000407.1 GCA_016650355.1 Bacteroidia bacterium
AATGGCCATTCCTTTTTGGATTGGCATAACTGCCTATTTAAAGGCACAAAGATGGATTGATCTTTCAACCCCGGGGCTATTGCATAGCTATGTCTTTGGTACTTCGGTGGGGGTAATGATACTGTTAGTCCTATTCACATTTCTAGCCAAGCGTCTTTCAGGATATGTCACTAATAACGCCTATGTAAAACTTGTGCCTGGTGTTACGCTTTTGGTGTTGGGGTTGTATGCTTTTGTCAAATACCTTGTATAAAAGAATTACAATATGCGGTAGCCAATTTTTTACATAAAAAACTACACGCGATATCTCCAGCAGTCAACTAAATGATCATTAACCAATCCGCAGGCCTGCATGTGTGCGTAAATCACCGTGGAGCCTACAAACTTAAATCCCCGTTTGATTAAATCTTTACTTAGCGCATCCGACTCTTTGGTTGTGGCTGGAACCTGCGCAAGGTCTTTCCATTTATTTACGATCGGCTTTCCCTTCACAAAACCCCAGATATAGTTATCGAACGATCCAAACTCTTTTTGAACCTCAATAAACCGTTTGGCATTGTTGACGGCAGCAAAAACTTTTAACCGATTTCTAACAATGCCCGGGTCTAATAAAATTTTCTCCAGTTTTTTTTCGCTAAAGCGCGCAACTTTCGCTGGATCAAAATCAGCAAATGCTTTCCTGTAGCCCTCTCGCTTTTTTAAAATAATAGACCAACTCAATCCGGCCTGAGCGCCTTCAAGGGTTAAAAATTCAAAATGGACACGATCATCATGAACCTGAACACCCCATTCTTCATCGTGGTATTGAATATATTGCTCGAACTTTAAGCACCACGGACACCTGAATTTCTCCTTTGTCTCTTTCATATCTGATCCTTTAAGGATAAATCAAAATTACCAGAATGAAATAAAAAGTGTACCTTCATTTGAAGAAAGATGAAACACTCTATTTCCTTTTTTTTAATTGTCCTGATTTCTGCAACTGCTGTGGCGCAAAGCCAAAATAATTCGCTCAATAGCTCATTTTCAACGGTCGCCCATGTAGACTCCGAATCGTCTCTCTTAAAATCGCTATGGCCGTCTTTTCTTTCGTTTGATCGGCAGCAATTGTATCGCCCAAGAAGCCTGTTCTTCACACTACCAATCTCAGCGAGCGTAAAAGTAGGACACTATTGGATGTCGTCAATGACAACGCAATCTTATAATTCGGGTAAGCTTGGTACATACTACATGTGGGATGTTCAGGGTAACTTGCGCGAGTCAAGAATGTTCCTCGATATTGCCGGGAAAAATAAACGTGGTTTAAAGTTAGTTTTTCCGAGACGATGAGAAACGATTTTATATTAATGATACCTTACGAACAACTATTTAATTCCTTATGAAAAAACTACTTATCCTGTTTATCACTTTTCTTTGTATCACCTCAGCATCATTTGCCCAAACAATTGACTTTGATAAGAAATTAAAAGAGCTGGGCATAGAACTCTCTGCGCCCTCCAAACCAGTTGCCAACTATGTGAAGGCTGTGCGTACGGGTAATTTACTTTTTCTTTCCGGCCACGGACCACAAAAAGCAGATGGAAGTAACATCACCGGCAAAGTAGGAAAAGATTTATCTGCAGAACAGGGCTATGCAGCCGCCAAGCAGGTGGGCGTTTCCATACTTTCCACGTTAAAAGCAGAGCTTGGCGATCTTAACAAAGTAAAGCGTGTGGTAAAAGTATTGGGCATGGTTAACTGCACGGATGATTTTGTGGATCAGCCCAAAGTGATGAATGGTTTTTCTGATTTAATGGTGGCTGTCTTTGGAGAAAAAGGTAAGCACGCAAGATCTGCTGTAGGCATGAATTCATTGCCATCGAATATTACAGTTGAAATTGAAATTGTTGTGGAACTTGAAAACTAGTGACCGGTAATTAGTAATCTGTAATCGAACTTTATCGGTTACAGATTACCAACACTATGTAATTGCCTATTTCATCCATTCAAACACCTGGTAGTGTTCTCCATTCATTCCTAATTTTGAATAGACCTGTTGGGCAGACTTGTTGGTCTTATCCACATAAAGTCGAATGCCAATGAGTTCCTTGGATTTATTTACCATCTCCCGAATGTGCTCGTACATCTTTTTGTAAATGCCTTTCCCTCGTTGAGATTCTAGTACATAAACAGATTGAATCCATAGCACTGTTCCGTTGCGCCACTCACTCCACTCATAGGTAGTCATCAAGCTACCCATCACAACTCCATTTTCTTCAAGGACATAATATTTTCCTCGAGTTTCATCTTCAAAAAGTTTGTTTGCGCCTTGCAATAAGACGTTGGGGTCGAGTGTAATTTTTTCCGTTTCCCAGGCCATCTTCTGCTGGAAATCAATAAGAGTAGGAATGTCTTTAGTTGTCGCTTCGCGAATCATGTGGTAAGTAGTAATTGAACTTATGGCTACTAAGCCCTAATGCCTTTTATTTATAATGCTTGCTTGATATCATTGATAATGTCCTTCGCTTCTTCAATCCCAACGGATAGTCGCAGAAGCTGATCAGAGATGCCGGCAGACGCCCGCTCTGCTGCAGTTAATTTTGCATGAGAAGTTTTGCATGGTGCGCTTATTGTTGTTTCCACTCCCCCAAGGCTCACCGCTTTTTTAATGAGTTTCAATCGCTTCAAAAATTTATCCGGGTTGCCTTTTATTTCAAAAGAAAGCATGCCTCCAAAGCCACCCTTCATTTGCTTTTTGGCAATGCTGTGTCCAGGATGACCTTTCAAGCCCGGATAATTAACCTTTACAATACCAGATTCCTTTTGTAAGAAGCGGGCAATTGCCACAGCATTTTTATTCTGTTGCTGCACGCGAAGCACAATCGTTTTTAGACTGCGTTCTACCAAATACGATGTATTGGCATCCAGGCTGCCTCCAAAATGCTGAGCGCTTGCTTTAATCTTTGCTGTAAGCTTTTTAGAAGACACCATCACGCCACACACCAGATCACTGTGGCCTCCGATGTACTTGGTGCCACTGTGTATTACGATATCAATACCAAAGTCGATGGGGTTCTGATTAACGGGAGATGCAAACGTATTGTCTATAATGGAAATAAGATTATTCTTCCTTGCTATTTTAGCAATCGCTGCTACATCCGTGATAGTAAGCAACGGATTAGAAGGCGTCTCAAGGTAGATCACCTTTGTGTTTTTACGAATCGCTAACTCCAAATTTTTAGGATCAACAGCATCCACCATATCATACTCAATACCATAACGATTAAGTACGGTAAGTGCCGCGTGGTGCGTACCGCCATAGAGGTCACTCTGAAAAATAATATGATCGCCACCTTTCAATAGAGCAAACATAGAAGTCATGATGGCGGCCATGCCTGAACTAAACATCAATCCGTCTTCAGCATTTTCCAGCGCTGCTATTTTTTCAACGGCTGCTTTCTGGTTGGGGGTATTATAATAACGCGGATAGAGGACTTCTGTATCGTAGTCATATGCAGAGGCGGGATAGATTGGATTAACGATGCCTCCGTATTGCGGATCTCCAGCCGAGCCAGTGTGCACACTGATTGTAAGTTTTGATTTTGACATCTTGATTATTTTTTTAAGTCGGCCAAATATAGGAGTATGCACTTAAAGCGAAAAAAGAACATGGTTATGTTAAAAAAACCGGAAGGTTTATTTTAAAAGTTGATCCTTTGCCAACCACAGAATTTACGCTTATCACTCCTCCCAACTTCAAAGTTGCCTCACGTGCAATGTAGAGACCCAAACCCGAACCACTTCCGTTCGGATCGGCTTCAGTTTTTTCCAATGGCGAAAATATGCGCATTTCAGGGCTGTGGGTTAGTAATCAAAAATAAATATGCCCTCCTCACAACCTTTGGCCTTAAAATAGTATCAAAGGGAAGATCAAGATCAGCTTTTAAAAAGAGAAGTGGGGAATTTAAAAACGAAAAGCTATGAATAGAGAAATGACTTTTAAACAAAAATTATTGTTTTTTATTGGTGTCCTTAAACCAAATACCAGCTATTGCATGTTGCAATACAATGGCGACAAGTATTACTGCTACCGACTTGAGAACGGTAGGTGGGAGTCATACAAAGGTCCTTTTGACACCATGCAAAGTTGTCAAAACGATCAGGAGAGTGTGGAAGAACAAATATTCGCGCCTGCCAGGTTGAAAAAGCACGTTGAACAAGACCAACCTATTATCGCTTCAAACAAAGCACCTAAAGGCCAGCAGGTCTTTTGGCCGAACTCATTTGACTTTGATGTTAAAACACTAAAAAAGTTTCTATAACTGCTCATTCTTAGAGGTAATGTCGGTGATGCAATAACTTCCCTCAACCAGCGCAAGCGTCTCGCTTGTACTTAAATCAAAGTTTTGATCCTAGCCAAAAATGTAGCCCAAAATTATTTTCTTAAAGTTGGTTACATCGTTCCAATCATTTCATTAAAGTCATTTTAAAAGCAAAAAAGACATGAATCGGGAAATGACTTTTAAACAAAAAATTTTGTTTTTTATTGGTGTCCTTAAACCAAATACCAGGTATTGCATGTTGCAATACAATGGCGACAAGTATTACTGCTACCGACTTGAGGACGGTAGGTGGGAGTCATACAAAGGTCCCTTTGATACAATGCAAAGTTGCCAAACCAATGAGGAGAATTTGGAAGAACAAATACTCACCCTTCCATGTTGGAAAAACAAATTAAGCAAGATCAACCGGACATAGATATAGTTGTGAATAAAGTGCCCCAAGGCCAGCAGGTCTTTTGGCCTAATGCATTTGATTTTGATGTTAACACACTAAAAAAGTTTCTATAACTGTTCATTTCTTTAAAAGATAAGGTAGGTGTAGCAATAACTTTATTCGTTATGCGTCCTTGTTGAAAACAAGCACCATGACAGAAAGGAAAACAGTTGTAATTACAGGCGCCAACGCAGGGATTGGTCTGGCCACCGCGCAATCGCTCGCAGCAAAAGGATACAATGTTGTTACGGTCTGTAGAGATAAAAGTAAAGGTGATGCTACTGCCGTTGAACTAATAAAGGCCAACCCGGGCATTCAAGCTGAAAATTTCACTGCTGACCTTTCCGATTTAGGGGCCGTGCAAAAAATTGGCAATGCGATTGCATCTAAATATGGTGTTATCGACAGACTAATAAATAATGCGGGCTATTATCCATCCGCTATTGAATACATTGGTGACACTGAAAAAACGCTGTTCACTTCTCATTTGGGTCACATGCTACTCACGCAACTATTAATTCCTTCACTTCAGCGATCAGTGGAAGCGCGGATCATTACTGTTTCATCAGCCCTCCAGCACCGACCGCTTTTTTAAACGAACAGAAGGACACACGTTTTTCAATGCCTATGCAGATGCAAAGCTGGCCAACATCATTTTCACTGTTGGTTTATCTAAACGTTTACCAGAAAATATAACGGCCTATTCAGTACATCCCGGAGTTGT
>JAENVX010000408.1 GCA_016650355.1 Bacteroidia bacterium
TGGTAGGAAAGCCAACCAATCTTTCAGTTTCATTTATGTAGTCGAGCAAGGGAACATGCGTAGTAGAAGTGCATACAATGTTTTCTAAGGGTATGGTGATGACTTGAGTGTTTTCATCATGAGCAGGTATGGTATCACCCTTTGGAACTAATAGATAATGATAACCGGACCTTGCCCCTTGATAGGGATAGTTTACATCTACCCACTTTATTTTTCCATCATATTTTACAGTAAAACCTTCTGCATATTTTATGGTGGCGGCACCAGATATTTTTGTGTGGGCGTATTCCCTCTGTTTAGGCTGACAACTAATTTCAAGAACGCAAAGCAAGGCATATGTTATTTTAATACAGACTTTGTACATATTTCTAGCTTTTCATTTCCTGAATTTTCGTTAATACCATTCTTGCGGCAATTCTTGGTGAAAGTTGTTTTGATTTTACCTTCTGCTCCAATGCTGTAAGCAAGTTTTTTGATTTATCAGTCACGAAATTTCGGACGGCCTCATCCACCCCATGATGGAATGAAAAAATATCTTGCTGGGTTCGTTGCTCATCGAAGAACCCAGTTGCCTTAGTAACGGATTCAAACTTTTGGATCATCGTCCATACCTCAGGGATTCCTTTTTTTGTAAATGCTGATGTTGTAAGCACTTCGGGCATCCAGCCAGATTCAGACGGGTTAAATAGATGCAATGCCTGTTGGTAATTGGCCTGAGCGATCAGGGCAGGCTTCACATTTTCACTATCCACTTTGGTGATTACAAATCCATCTGCCATTTCCATTATCCCTTTCTTTATTCCTTGCAGTTCATCCCCGCCTCCTGCAAGAATTAGCAATAAGAAGAAGTCGGTCATTTCGCGAACTGTTATTTCAGATTGCCCAACGCCAACAGTTTCAATGATTATAACATCAAACCCTGCTGCTTCACAAAGTAGTATTACTTCTCTTGTAGCATGTGCAACACCACCGAGTGAGCCACCTGTGGAACTAGGCCGGATGAACGCTAGTGGGTGTTTAGCCAATTCATCCATACGTGTTTTGTCACCCAGAATACTTCCTTTTGTCTTAATGCTACTGGGGTCGACAGCGAGAACAGCAATCTTTTTTTTTAGCGAAGTGAGGTACAATCCCAAAGTTTCAATGAATGTACTCTTACCAACACCAGGTACGCCAGTTATTCCCAAACGGATGGAATTGCCGGTTTTGGGTAGAAGTTTTTCAATTAATTCCTCTGCTTGATGTTGGTCTGCTATAAGACTGCTTTCAATTAGTGTTATGGCCTTTGCCAGAATAATACGGTCACCCGAAAGAATCCCCTCTTCAAATTGTCCAATATCGATTGATTTGTTTTTAAAGACTTTCATGCTGTAGGACTTACAAAGCTAAATTTTTAAATTTACTTAGTATCGTAAGTCTTTCATTTTAGCCCTTTTGCTATGCGAAAATTTTGGTTTCAAAGCTTCTCCATCACGGTGTTTGTTTTTTTTATGTTATGGGGTGCAAATAAGGTGACGGATTTAAAATTTTTCCAAGCCTTTGATTCAATAGGCCAAGCTTTGAGAGACTTTGAACTAACAGATTATGCTTTTTCGAATCTTAGACCAGACATTTCGGTAGACGAGCGAATAGTTTTAGTAAATATTGGCAACCTATCTCGAAGAGAGGTCGCTCAGCAGATTCTAATGATCAGCCAGTATAAGCCTCGTGTTATTGCTTTTGATGGTTTTTTTAATTGTGAAGGAGGGCTACGCGATAGTATAAACTGCCGTCCTTTGTTGGATACACTTGGCAATTTAATGTTGAGTAGCGCCATACAAGGTACTGCCAATTTTGTGCTCGCTACTAAATTATTGCAAACCGATTCCCTTGCCCAATTCGATTCTAATGAAGCTGATTCCTTGGAATATTCTGACCCGATGTTCAATGATTATGCTACCCATGGGTTTGTAACATTGCCAACAGACGCTACATATCAAGAAGATGTCAAGCAATGCCGTTCAGTTTACCCAAGGCGTATAATTAACGGAAAAGAAGAGTTGGCTTTTTCCGTTCGTATTGCTATGCAATATGACTCGGTAAAAGCTAAAAAGTTTTTAGCCAGAGGAAAGGAAGAGGAACTTGTCAA
>JAENVX010000409.1 GCA_016650355.1 Bacteroidia bacterium
ACTTCGCTAGGAGTAATAACGTTATCCAACACCAGTAATGCTTGATTATTTCCAAGCAAGGAGCGTTGACCACGAAGTACCACCCTGTAATTCGGATTAACACCACTGCTCACCGCGCTAATCAATAGACCAGGGACTTTCCCTTGCAAACCAGCAATGGCATTCGATGTTTTTCCCTGCGTAATATCGGATGCCCTGACAGTTGAGGCGAAGTTACCCAACTCCCTTTTTTGAACTATCAACCCCCCCGCGCTTACTACCACCTCGCTAAGCTGTTGAAGATCAGTTTCCAATTGAATAGCAACCGTTGTTTTTTCTCCAATAGGTAAATCGAATGTTTTGAATCCAATAAAAGAAAAGGATAAGGTGCCACCAGAACTAGGTACAGACATCTTGAAGTTTCCATCAATGTCAGTAACCGTTCCTTCGGTAGTGCCTTTCAACACCACATTAACTCCCGGTAAAGTAGAACCGTCATCTGATGACGTCACTGTACCCGAGATTGTTCGATTCTGTGCCAATAGCCCTCCACTGGAAAGCGTAAGCACCAATGTGAAGCATGCTAGTAGAATCTTCTTCATAGGTTTAGGATTAGGTTTAGGATTAGGTTGAGAATTAATTTTAAAATGCCAAAGTAGGCCATAAATTCATATAAAGAAAATATCAATTTTAGTTTTGTTCCAAACCCATTACTTATATGGCGCACCAATACCTATCGGAAATCCTGCAAAATCGGACAAATTCAATCAAAATCAGATGTTGTTGAATCTTTAATAGGTATAAAATGATCTCGCTGCAATCGGTTGCGATTTTAATAAATACCCCCAAAATCGGTAGCAAAAAAAACGCCTCTGATAAAGTATCAGAGGCGTTTATATATGTAGCGTATTTTTACTTTATCAGGCTTCGGCCAAAACCGAAACAGAAGACTTATTTTCTTTCCCTTTTTTGAAAACTACAACGCCAGGGGTGAGCGCAAATAATGTATGGTCCTTACCCATACCTACATTTCTACCTGGGTTGTGCTTTGTGCCACGCTGGCGAACGATAATATTGCCTGCAATTACTTTTTGGCCTCCAAACACTTTAATGCCAAGTCGCTTGCTTTCCGATTCGCGGCCGTTCTTTACTTTACCTTCACCTTTTTTGTGTGCCATAACTCAATTCGTTGATGTGTTGATTAATTGATGTGCTGATTCATTATCCTATACTCTCGATTTGAACCTTGGTGAATTGCTGGCGGTGGCCGTTCTTCACAGCATAGCCTTTCCTTCTCTTCTTTTTAAAGATAATCACCTTGTTACCTTTTACATGCTCTAATATCTTTCCAGATACTTTAGCTCCTTTTACAGTTGGGGCGCCAACTTCTACACTTCCGTTATTATCCAAAAGAAGAACTTTATCGAACGACACTGCCGTTCCTGCTTCTCCTTCCATACGGGGTGCATAGATGTATTGGTCTTGAGCCACCTTGAACTGTTTTCCTGCGATGTCCACTACTGCGTACATGACTTTTATAGCTTTTTAAAATGGGTTGCAAAGATATGCCAATGCCTTGGAAAAACAAACGGTTAACGTAAAATCGCAATATATCTTTCGAAAACCCACTTTTGAACCCAAATTGTTTAGTTGCTAATTCAGCTTCACTCAATAGATAAGTGAGCTTAACCAAATTGCTGAAACGTCTTTTCAAACCACAACGAATAAATCCCTGACATAACAATTTTCAAACGAATGAAGTGTGTTTTCCAGAAAGAAATATTTTATATTTTTTTTCATTTGACACTTCACTTCGCGCATGATCTTTAACTAAGTGAGAATGAATTCCTTTCTTGAATATTATCCTGTCATAACTATGTTCTATTGAATTTCGCAATTAAAATGTCCTTTGAATTTCACTCTTGATTTAGAATCTTTGTTGATGCTGTTGACGAACCTGTTTGTTTCTGCAACAAAGTTAGTCTCTCAACAATAAGTTTAAAAAAAGAAATGAAGGCAAACAAACTTTCACACCGTGTGTTTAGCAAATCAAATAACCCCTAAACTATTCTAGCATGAGTCTACATTTATCTGACGAACCAATCCTAAAGGAGAACAAAGATCGTTTTGTATTATTTCCAATCCGGCAACATGATATTTGGAAATACTATAAACAGGCGGAAGCCAGCTTTTGGACTGCGGAAGAGATTGATTTAGGCCAGGATATGAAAGACTGGGTTAACCTTAATGATGGCGAGAGGCACTTTATCACCCATGTATTGGCTTTTTTCGCTGCTAGTGATGGTATTGTTAATGAGAACCTGGCTGAGCATTTCGTTGGTGAGGTACAATACACCGAAGCCAAGTTTTTCTATGGCTTTCAAATTGCCATTGAGAACATCCACTCAGAAACTTATTCTTTATTAATTGATACTTACGTAAAAGACCCTAAAGAAAAGGATAAACTCTTCCACGCCATTGAAACGATGGATTGCGTAAAGAAAAAAGCGGACTGGGCCCTGCGATGGATCGATCAGGGAAATTTTCAAGAACGACTGGTCGCTTTTGCTGCTGTTGAAGGCATTTTCTTTTCAGGTTCCTTCTGCTCAATATTCTGGTTAAAGAAAAGAGGCCTAATGCCGGGGCTTACTTTTTCAAACGAACTGATCTCACGTGATGAGGGTCTACATTGTGACTTTGCTTGTCACATATATACTCAGCACATCGTAAGTAAGTTACCTGAAGATCAGGTCATAGGTATCATCAAAGATGCGGTTGAAATAGAGAAGGAGTTTGTGACTGACGCACTTCCGGTAAATCTTATTGGTATGAATGCAGCTCAAATGCGCCAATACATTGAATTTGTAGCCGATCGTTTGTTGAATGAACTGGTGGGCAAAAAAATTTATGGGGCCACCAACCCATTTGACTTTATGGAGATGATCTCACTTCGCGGGAAAACTAATTTCTTCGAAAAGCGAGTAGCCGAATATCAGAAAGCTGGGGTGATGAACAGCACTGAAAAAGAAACTACTCCGAAGTTTTCATTGAATGAAGATTTTTAATTAAGTTCGGTCATTCGATCACATTTTTTAAACTTTCTTTTTACACACAACCCTATTTGAAATGCTTGTATTAAAACGTGACGGACATCGGGAGTCCGTGAAGTTTGACAAAATCACTGCCCGTGTTGAAAAACTCTGCTACGGTTTAGATCCCAAATTTGTCAACCCGGTAGAGGTGGCGATGAAAGTGATTAACGGATTGTATGATGGTGTTTCCACCATAGAACTGGACAACCTCGCTGCGGAAATTGCCGCTACGATGACCACAAAGCATCCTGATTTCGCCAAGTTGGCGGCAAGGATAGCAGTTTCAAACCTCCACAAAGTGACAAGCAAGTCCTTCTCTAATACGATGAAGCGGCTCTATACTTACGTGGATCCAAAAACTGGACAAAACGCACCTTTGATCTCCAAAGAAACCTGGAAAGTGATCAAAGAGAATGCGGCAGAGTTAGATAATGCCATCATTTATGACCGCGACTTCAGCTACGACTTTTTTGGATTCAAGACGTTGGAACGCTCCTACCTGATGAGGGTTGATGGCAAAGTTGTTGAGCGCCCACAACATTTATTAATGCGCGTTGCAGTCGGTATTCACGGAGCTGATATTGCTGCCGCGATTGAGACCTATACTTTATTATCAGAGAAGTGGTTTACGCATGCCACACCTACCCTGTTCAACGCGGGCACACCAAAGCCTCAACTTTCCTCATGCTTCCTTCTTACCATGAAGGATGACAGCATCGATGGGATTTACGATACATTGAAACAAACCGCTAAGATTTCACAGTCTGCCGGAGGTATTGGGTTAAGCATACACAATGTGCGCGCCAAGGGTTCTTATATTAAAGGGACTGGCGGCACTTCCAATGGCATCGTGCCAATGTTGCGAAACTTTGATATGACCGCACGCTATGTTGATCAGGGCGGAGGCAAGCGCAAAGGAAGTTTTGCAATCTATCTTGAACCCTGGCATGCTGATGTATTTGACTTTCTGGAGTTAAAGAAAAATCATGGGAAAGAAGAAATGCGTGCACGCGATCTTTTTTATGCTATGTGGATTCCAGACCTTTTCATGAAACGGATAGAAAACAACGAATCATGGTCTCTGTTCTGCCCAAATGAAGCACCTGGTCTGGCTGATTGTTGGGGAGATGAATTCGAACGTCTTTATGAGAAATATGAAAAAGAAGGCAAGTATCGCAAACAAATAAAGGCACAAGACTTGTGGTTTGAAATTCTTGAAGCACAAATCGAGACGGGTACGCCTTACATGCTTTACAAAGATGCTGCCAACCGTAAATCAAATCAAAAACACCTCGGCACCATCAAGTCCAGCAATCTTTGCACGGAAATTATCGAATATACATCTCCGGATGAAGTAGCCGTTTGCAATCTTGCTTCTATTGCACTACCTAAGTTTGTTACTGAAGATGGGAAGTTTGACCATCAGAAATTATACGAGATCACAAAAGTGGTAACGCGTAATCTCAATAAAGTGATTGATGTGAATTACTACCCCGTTGTAGAGGCAAGGAACTCGAACATGCGTCACCGCCCTATTGGAATTGGCGTGCAAGGATTAGCTGATGCTTTTATTTTATTGCGAATGCCATTTGATTCGCCAGAAGCTCGTGGCCTAAACACTGATATTCATGAAACGATCTACTTTGCCGCCATGGAATCATCTATGGAGTTGTCAAAGAAGAATGGTCCTTATGAGTCGTTCAAAGGTTCTCCTGTATCAAAAGGAATTTTCCAGTTCGACATGTGGGGTGTCACCCCTTCATCAGGGAGATGGGATTGGGATAGTCTAAAGAGAGAAGTGAAGCAACATGGTGTGCGCAACTCATTATTGCTTGCCCCAATGCCAACTGCTTCTACTTCGCAGATTCTTGGCAACAACGAGTGCTTTGAGCCATACACTTCTAATATTTATACAAGAAGAACTTTATCAGGAGAATTTATCATTGCTAACAAGCATTTGATGAAAGACCTGATCAGCCTTGGATTGTGGAGCGAAGGCATGCGCCAGAAATTGGTAGGTGCTAACGGATCCATACAATCTATTCCAGAAATTCCTCAAAACATCAAAGACATTTATAGAACTGTTTGGGAGATTTCTCAAAAGTCAATTATTGATATGTCCGCTGACCGCGGGGCTTACAT
>JAENVX010000410.1 GCA_016650355.1 Bacteroidia bacterium
CGATAACTGATTGTTACCTTTTCCCCATCGTTCATTTGGAAGTAGTAAATCGGATCGTCTTCCTTTTTAGGTGCCTGAATATAGACTCTTCTTTCAGGAATCAAACGAGTTCCATCTTTGAGTTCAAACGCGAAATCACATCCATCTAGTGATCGCAAATCCTTTATGGTTGCTTCCTCTAAACAGGCTGGTCTAACACTACTATCCTTCTTATCACAACTAGCCCCAAATACTACGAGAAATAAAATTATACTAATGCCTTTCATTACGTATTCGTTTTTCATTAGACACACCTTCATGGGCTTAAGGTTGGAAGTTCAATTTGATTTTTTTCAGATTAATAAATTGAACTACTTCTTTTACCACTTCAATAGACTTCAGATTATGACCAAACCCCTTGGTGATGAGTAAACGAGAATTTTCCCACTTTGCATGAACGCGTTTTGAATGTTCGACTGAGGTTTCATCATCTTCTTCATCATGGATAATAAGCCCTTGGGTTGTGAGGGTCGAGGCAAATGCTGGAGAAGAAAAATAGTCTGGGCTTTTTTTGAATCGTTCTTCGAATCGTTTAATGGTTAAGTCAACGCTCCGTTTTGAAAGACCTAAAGAAGTTTTATAGAAGTTAAAAAACTCAGCAGCCTCGCCAGGTGCTGCCATAAGAATTAATTTGGATGAAAGAGATGGATTTCTGTGCAAAGTATAAAGGGAAGCAAAACCTCCTATTGAGTGGGCAACGATAGCGTCTGGTTTACCAATGCGTAAAATCATTTTCTCAATCACTTCGCTGTAAAGGGGCACACTCAAAAAGTTGCCCGTTGAAAGCCCATGTCCAGGGGCATCAAACGCATATACTTTATAGCCTTGTTCAACCAAATGATCTATATATACCTTCCACCGGTAGCTATGACTTTGCCAACCGTGGATGAGCAGCACTTTCTTTTCACCAGTTCCCCATGCGTAACAAGTAATGGTTTCTTTTTCATGTGTTATGGTAAATGGATTACCTGAATTAAGAAATTGTTTTTGGCGGTCAGTTATTTTTCCACGAAAAGGACGGCAGAATAAAGCCAGCACAAAGCGGCCAGCATTTGTGGGTGCTTCCAACGCCAACAGGTTCATATACTGGCCAATTAGTTTCATGATAATTATTTTCATAGTAGGTAGATACCAATCGGTACCGTGTTAGGTAAAATTTTTTTTAGATCTCTATTTCTTCCAATTGTCTTTCCAAAAAAGAAACGGTCCGTTTAATGTCATTTTCATTGCCACTTAATTTGCTCATCATAATTGCTCCTTCCAGAGAAGCAAAAAAAAGAGTGGCATACATTTCCTTATCAATTCCTGGTTTGAGTTGCTTATGGTCAATACCGTTTGTAAGAATGGTTAGCAGTGAATCACGATAGGTATTAAGAATTTTAACAGCTCCTTTACGAAGGGTAGGGTGTGCATCATCGGATTCAACGGCCGCATTCATCAGTGGGCAGCCACCACTAATCGGTGGATTACTTATGTAGGATTCAAAAAATCTGAAAACGGCTCTCAGTTTATCACCTGCTGTATGTTGTTCCTTTATTCGTTCTCGCAACTTGTTAAACATTATCAGCGACAGATGCATTAGTGTTTCCACCTCTAGTTCTTGCTTATTGATAAAGTGTCTATAGATGGCTCCTTTGGTTAGGCCAGTGGCATCTGTGATGTTGCTGATGGATGTTGCTTTGTAGCCCTTTGTATTGAACAAAGTGCCTGAACGCTTTAAAATAGCCTCTTTTGTTGCCTCTGGGTTTCGCACGGACCAAAGATACCAATCGGTATCTAATTTACAAAAAACGTATTGCAAGTATCTCTTATACTTATATTTCTATACTTTAGAAACG
>JAENVX010000411.1 GCA_016650355.1 Bacteroidia bacterium
ACTTACATTGAAATGCCGTAAACTCCAGTTTCGAGTTTTCCGCAACGGATAGAAAGGTAGTCATTAAACAACTGCTGACAGCTGCAGTGAATAAATGCTCTGGTGACCAGATGCCAGGAATCCCTTTCGGGAATTCTGGTGGAGTAGCCACTTCAATACATCCTCCAGGTTCTATAGTGCCAGAACTTAGCTCTGGTGAGCACATAATCCCTTTCCGTTCTTTATTCCAATTAATGTCAACGTGATAGAAATGTGGTTCCATGATTATTTTATTTTTTGTTGAAGACTATACCAACTTCCGCCATTGTGACTTTGGATGTAGCCGTTAGATTTTAGGATACTCTTCGCAGAAGAACTACGCATGCCAGAAGCGCAGCACGTTATAAATACCTGTTCTTTGTTTTTAAATCGTTGAAGGTTACTGCTCAACTGATCAACTGAAATATTGATTGATCCTTTGATATGGCCTCCTGCGTATTCGCCTTTTGTGCGAACATCAAGAATAATAGCCCCGTTTTTAACCAATTGAGAATAGTCTACGCTTGGACCTATTCCGAATATTTTTTTTAATGTTTCAATCATTACTTTAAGATATTAAGATTGGAGTGAGTGAACAGCCATCCAAGGCCCCGCATCGATACATTCGATTTGGTGACTGGATAGCAGAAAGGAAGCCTGTGCACTTCTTCCCCCCGATGCACAGCACAGCACTACCGGTGTTTTTAATTTCTTTATCTCTTCCATTCTCGCAGTGATTTCATGCAAGGGGATATTTATGGAGTCGGCTGCATGTCCGCCAACAAATTCACCTTTTGTTCTTACGTCAAGGATTGTCCCAAGATTGCTTTGAATAATTTTTTCTAATTTCATTTTATTTTTATGTTAATTTTTATTTTTCTTAAACATGCTGAATAGCAGACCACCCATCATGCCTCCATACAATGATGAATTAACAGGGCTCGATGTAATCGGGCATGTACCCGATACGCATCCAATCTGCTGCCAGTAGAGGTACCCACCCGCAACTCCAACCAGAATACCTATCGCAACAAGCCAGTAGCCCTTAATGAGGTGCATTGATTTTTTTGCGTAAAGAACTTAAGCCAAAGGGTAAATACAGCGGACATGTGCCAATGAAACTTGTAAGCACAAATACAACAGCCAAAGCAAGTAGTATAATTCCTAGTGTGCCTGAAACTGTATTTGTAAAATAGAGCATTACCATCACCGCTGCAAGTATCACCCGGATAACCTTGTCAGCCGATCCCATATTCTTTTTCATTGTAGTTGTTTAAATGATGAAACAAAACTACTGGATCAAAAAGGGTGAAATGGTGACGAAAGTCACATAAGTGAAATTTTATTTCTAGCGAGGCGGACTAGTCCCTCATTTTCCATCTGTTTGATCACCCTTGATACAACCTCTCTGGTAGAACCCAGTTCATCAGCCAATTGCTGATGTGTAACCGAAAGCTCTTTAGATTTGAATAATTCAGACTTCTGTTTGAGTAAATGGAGCAACCGTGAATCTAATTTTTGAAATGCTATTGCATTCACCACTTGCAGCAATTCTTCAAACCTTTTATGATAGAGTTTAAAAATGAAGTCCGTCCATTCAGGAAACTCTTTTACCCACTCAGTGGCTTTGTCGATAGGAATCAGAAGTATCTGGGCGTCTTCTTCAACAACAGCTCTGATCTTGCTGGTTTCATTATGAAGGCCGCCCAGAAATGACATAATGCAGCTTTCACCGGGCTTGATATAGTATAGCAAAATTTCTCTTCCATCTTCTTCGGTGCGAAGAACCTTGAGACTGCCGGATAAAACAATTGGTATATATTTAATATAGCTGTCCTCACTGAGGATGACCGTTTCAGCTGGAAAAGATTTAGGCTGTCCGAACGTGTCGACTGCTTTATTCAGTGCGGTTTGGAAAATATTTTCTTGCATTGTGTCAGGTAATCTTTTAATGATGTAAGTTGACCTACTTTCCAAAAGGATTTAGTGCACTCATTGCTCGCTTTCCTCCTCCCATCTTATTCATTGTCTTCATCATTTTGCGCATATCCTCAAATTGTTTTAGCAATTGATTGACTTGCTGCACTGAAGTACCGCTACCTTTTGCTATACGTGTTTTACGACTAACATTTATTTTGTCTGGCGTTTCACGTTCTTCCAGCGTCATCGAGCGGATGATTGCTTCAATAGGTTTGAATGAGTTATCATCAATATTTACATCTTTTACTGCTTTGCTCATACCTGGGATCATGCTCAGCATGTCTTTCATGTTCCCCATTTTTTTGATTTGCTCTAATTGCGATAGAAAGTCATTGAAGTCGAATTGATTCTTTCGCATTTTGGCATTAAGCCTGCGTGTTTCATCTTCATCAAAAGTTTCCTGCGCTTTCTCAACTAAACTGACTACATCACCCATGCCGAGAATACGACTAGCCATCCGGTCGGGGTAGAAGCGATCAATGGCCTCCATTTTTTCACCTGAACTGACGAACTTGATCGGCTTGTCCACCACTCTACGAATGGAAAGTGCAGCACCACCTCGGGTATCTCCATCTAACTTGGTTAGTACAACACCATCAAAATTCAAGCGCTCGTTAAATGTTTTGGCAGTATTGACAGCATCTTGTCCGGTCATCGCATCAACCACAAACAAAGTCTCTGAAGGATTGAGTGCTTCTTTCAATCGCGCTATTTCGTTCATCATCTCCTCATCTACAGCGAGACGCCCCGCAGTATCTACAATAACTACTCTGAAATTATTTTTCTTTGCATGCTCAAGTGCAGACTTGGCAATTTTGATGGCGTCTTTGTTTTCGGGCTCAGCAAACACTTCAACACCAACTTGTTCACCAAGAATCTTTAATTGGTCAATAGCTGCAGGGCGATAGATGTCGCAGGCAGTAAGTAAAACACTGCGGCCTTGACGCTTTAAATAACTGGCTAGTTTACCCGAAAAGGTTGTCTTACCAGAACCTTGCAAACCAGCGATAAGAATGACTGCAGGATTACCTTCAATGTTTATGTCCTCGCTCGCGCCACCCATGAGTTGGGTGAT
>JAENVX010000412.1 GCA_016650355.1 Bacteroidia bacterium
ACCCGGAACGGGGTAGTTCACTAAGTACCGAACACCACCATATTTAAAAGTAGTATCCGCAAAACTTCCCGCATCGAACTCAACGCCAAACCCGAAATTATAAAACTCAATTCCATTGCGATGCATATGATCCCACATTGAACCGTGCTGATTGTAATCTTCCGGATAGATTGCTCCCGAAGCACCCGTCATACCAAATTTCCCAGGCGCATTTGATTCTTCCTTCAATCTCCTCCCACCTCCATACGCAGCAGGATGATGCGTTTCCATCCACTCATTCGGATACGTATTGGTGAGCCATCGATGTCCATCGGCTGATACATCCGCATCTACATAAAAATTATCTGAGAAAGTAAATTGGTTTGCCAACGCAATATGATTCGGCATCACATCTACTCCAGCTAGAGTTTGCGTTTTCTTTCGGTTTGAAAAAGATACCTTGGATCCAAACCGTGCTAAACTGGAGTCGCCCTTACCATTTTGCATCTGACCAAATACTTCATCATAGGTTCTATTCTCCTTCGAAATAAAAACAATGTATTTGATGGGAGATTCTTCTACTCCGGTCACAACAGGTATCGGATTCTTATCCGTACCAGCAGACACTTGCTGAAAAGAGAAATTATTTGAAATTACTTTCTGGGTAGGTTCCAGCAAATGGAAATCTGTAGGGATATCGATAATAGAAACAGCCCCCATCATTAAAGAGCCAATGTAATCAGCTGATGAATGATCATAGCGTCTCACAAAATTTTTACCGCCATTGGGACCGCTGCCAAATCCTTTGGCATTAGAAACAATTAATTGCTTTCCATCTGGCGTAACCTTTAGTTTAGAAGGAAACCACGCTGTAGGAATATGACCCAACACTTTATTGGTTGGAAGATCAATTACTGCCACTGAATTTATCCCCGCTTCAGCAACAAATAATCTTTTCTGATCGGGTGAAATAGCCAAACCAAAAGGAATTACTCCTTTTAAGTTGCCCAAACGTTCGTCCAATTTTAATTCAATACTTGCAATCACTTTGTTCTGACTAGCATCAATCACAGAGATATTATCATTGTTGCCATTGCTCACGTACACAAACTTATCTGTTGCCACTAATGAGTTAGGACTTGAACCTCCCACGGCCGGAATGCCCTCAACCTCCTGCCCCACTAACACACCGGTTTTCACTTTAGAAATAACCTCTGGTTTTTCTTTGGATAAATCGATTCCCCAAACCGAAAAAGATTCTGGAGCATTCGGATCGCCCAAGCCCTTAACCTCCAGTGTGTCATTTTTAATTCCACGCTTCATTTCTTCAGAGCCATACGCTGTTGCGGGAAATCGTAGTGCAGTTTCTTTCAATCGATTTTTATTCAACGACATGATATAACTGTATTCAAACATACCTACGTTGGCAACATAGGCGGTCTTCTCATCAGGCGATAGAGCAATCCCGAAAGGATACCGACCTGTTTTTACATTGTGAATAACTTGCTTCTTATCCGTGTCAATCACCATCATCCTAAATCCAATTTGATCAACCACGTATAGTCTATCTCCTTTCTTATTTAGGATCATATCTCCGATATAACCATCACTGTAATCAGAATCGTCAAATGATTTGTTGCACGAGATTTCACCAAGCTTTTCGAACGTATTCAAATCAAATATGTAAACGCGATTTTGTTGTCCCCCTGCCACATACACTTTTGAATTATCGGGTGAAATGGCTAACCCCATAAAGGCAGCCTCTAACAAACCCTCTTCAGGATTCATGGTTTCCGGAATCTGCTTTATGCGTGGAGTTTCAGAATTGTAATCCTGAATGATTGAAATTGAAAAAGGTCCTGTCCCTGAATTTGCTGTGATGATGGTTTTTCCATCAGGACTTAATGTTAAACCAAACGGATGAGGAGCCACAGTAATCTGCTTGCCTGTAGGTGTTAGCAATCTTCCATTGGGAATAACCGTGCTTCCCTCTCTATTTATTTGAGTGTATGCAGAACCTGCTGGAGCGACAGCTGTCCAATGTAGTGTCTGCTTCTGTTCTTTAGAACAAAAGGAAAAAAGAAGAATGAAGAAGATAATAGAAATTAAACGCATCACGATTAAGTTTAAGGAATCAGAAATTTACAATTCTACATGCTTTATTAGTGCCTATTGTGTGACCATTCAAAAGATAATTATTTTCGCCTAACGTAAATCTTGTATCCCTCAAACCAAAGCACAGAGAAAAAACCAAGTGCTGCTGCCTTAGCAAGAAGTAGTGTTTCAACCGGTGCAAAAGAAAAGAAATCCCGCAAGGGTGATATGCTTAACATTAATACCACCATCAATATCGTAAAAGTAATAATGCTGACCAGCATCCAATTTTTATAGCGCAGTGTATGAAGGAGAGAGTAATAAAAAGAACGATTTTCTAACGTTAAAAAAATGTTAGCACCAATAAGTGTGATAAAGACAAGTGTACGTACCTGATCTTCCGAGCAACCTGACCGTAAAGCCATTTGATAACTCAGGAGCGTTCCAGCTGCAATAACAATCCCTTGAATAATGCTCGCTAGCAATTCCTTAGCTGAAAAAAAAGTGTGCGCCATCTTACGCGGGGGTAGTTTCATTGCATTGGCTTCCTGTGGTTCACTCTCATAAATAATGGAACAGGTTGGCCCCATGATTAATTCCAGAAAAATAACGTGCACTGGAGTAAATATATTTGGATAAATCCAACCGAGTAATAGCGGTCCTGCTACAGTTACAATGATTGGGATGTGAATTGAAATGATATATTGAATTGCTTTTTTAAGATTGGTGTATATGTGTCGTCCACTTGCAATCGCATCTACCATTTTACCTAAGTCATCATCGGTTAGAATCAAGGAGGCAGCGCTACGTGCAAGCTCGGAGCCTCTATGCCCCATGGCAATACCAATATGTGCCGCCTTTAGTGCAGGGCCATCATTGACACCATCTCCAGTCATAGCAACAACTTGTTGGCTATTCTTCAACGCGTTAATTATCCTCAACTTCGCTTCGGGAAACATTCTTGTAAAGATGTTAGTTTCCATCACTTTTGCTTCTAACTCTGAATCAGTCATCTTCACCAAATCAACTCCATCTAATACTCTATCAGCCCCTTGAAAGCCTGCCTGGCCAGCAATGGCGGAGGTGGTTAACGCATTGTCTCCGGTAATAATTTTCACAGAGATACCCGCGTCATAAAAGTGTTGAAAAACTTCTTTTATATTGGCCTTTGGTGGATCATAAAATGCAACCAATCCTACAAAAACGAATGGAAGCTGTTGCTGCTTTTCCGGAAAATTCTTTCCGGTAAAATTGCTTTTTGCCACCCCCAAAATTCTAAACCCTTTTCTTGCTAATGTTTCGACTGCTGAAAGAATTTGTTTTCGTGAAGCTTCGTCCAAATTGGATACAGAAAGAATAGCTTCAGGCGCTCCCTTAGCTGCAATAATCCGATTCGATTCTTTGCCTTCAAATACGTGGGTCATCATTGGTGGTTTACCATCCAATGGATACTCATGAATCATCTTAAATTCTAAACGCTCATCCTTAGAGACTGATTCGGCATAGGCTTCATGCAATGCCTGTTCCATTGGATCAAATGGAGCAGTCTCACTGCCAAACATTGCGAACTTGATAACCTCATTAGCTGCTGCATTTTTTCTCCAATCGACAGGTGAAAGAAATTCAGAGCCACCCGACACCACAAGATGGGCCAACGTCATTCGGTTTTCAGTAATGGTTCCCGTCTTATCGGTACAAATCACAGTAGCGGCTCCAAGTGACTCCACAGTCTTGGTTTGCTTAACAACAATTCCTTTTTTCATTAAGCGCCATGCACCCAGCGCCATAAACGTGCTGAAAGCGACAGGTATTTCTTCCGGCAAGATTGACATTGCCAGTGTAAGTCCTTTCAATAAGCTATCCAGAAAATCTTTAGAACTGAAATAGTTAATTCCCCACACCAGTAGGAATACCACAGCACCAACTAGTGCCATTTTTTTTACAAAGCCACCAATCTGAATTTGTAAAGGTGTCTTTTCTTCTTTTACATTCTGTATTGACTGGCCTATCTTGCCTAACTCGGTTTTATCGCCAATTGCAGTAACTTCAAAAATCGCCTGACCAGATACTGCCAGCGTTCCCTGAAATACTCTATTGTCTTTGGCCTCTACGGATTTGTTTACAGAAAAAGATTCACCTGTTAACATTGATTCATTCACTGAAAAGTCATTTGATTGAATTACTAATCCGTCAGCTGCAATCAACGAACCTTCTTCTGCAAGCAAATAATCTCCCATTACAATTTCAGTAGTGAGTATATCTACAAGCCTACTATTACGAATACCTTTCGCGTTTGGAGCCGTCATTTTTTTCAACGCCTCTAAAGCACGCCTACTTCGATTATCCTGATAAAAAGATATAGCTGAAACCAGTAAAATAGCACCGGTCATGAAAAAGGCTTCCTGCGTTTGACCTAATATAAAATAAATGGAGGCTGCACCCACCAATAAAACAAACATAGGCTCGGTGACGGTGTCCTTTAGGCTTTTGAGAAACGTGTTCTGTTTTTTAACGAAGGATTTATTTATGCCAAATTGCTTTCTGGCTTTCTCCACTTCTCTATTATTCAAACCGCTTAATCCAAAAGAATGGTTCGACATGCCTTTTATTGATACTTATGCTATGGATACAATCTAATGATTTATTTTGCAAATAATGGATACAGGAAATATTATTGGATCTCAACTATCAATATGCAATTTGTTCTGGTGGAATTTATCCAAATAAAATAATTCATTTAGCTTTGTAAGCTTACAAAAAATGAACTTATGCAAATCGCAAAACACAAAGTAGCGTCAATCCATTATACTCTAACTGATAACGATGGAAAAATTCTTGACTCAAGCGTTGGCCGTGAGCCATTAAATTACATACATGGCGCTGGCAATCTTATTCCTGGTATGGAGGAAGGCATGCTGGGAAAAATAAAAGGAGATAAATTTGACTTAAAAGTACCACCTGAAAAAGGATACGGGGTGAAGAGCGACAAAATGCTTCAGAAAGTTCCGCGGTCTTCTTTTGGTAAACAACCAGTAGAGATTGGTATGCAATTCCAAACGGATAATGGACAGGTTGTAACAATAACAAATATAGATCTCGATTCAATCACTGTCGATGGAAATCATCCTCTTGCAGGAGTAGAACTAAATTTTGCAGTAGAAATTCTTGAGGTTCGGGAAGCCACCCCTGATGAAATTTCGCATGGTCACGTACATGGACCAGGTGGACACCATCATTAATTTTTAGGATTTAGATTGCGATTTTGGTTTGGCCTTAGTTTTTCAAATTCACGATGGCTCTGATGACACTATCGGCTTATCAAAAGTTTTCCTTGTTGAGTGAACTCCTTACCGTCCGAAATAATATCCATCCGATAAATGTACAAGCCATTTGGCAATGGGCTACCAGAAATATCATGTGCTTGCCAAATAAATTCGTTGAGACCAATGTTAAATTCTTTTACTGCCCCTTCTCCAAATTCCTGAACTAACCTTCCCTCGGTAGTAAAAATTTGAAGGGAGAAAGAATCAGGCAGCACATTTCCAGTCAATTGAAATTGGAAAAAAAAGTCACCAGAAGACGGGTTCGGAAAAACCGAGTTGAAGGCCAAGGTAACCTCATTTTTTATTCTGAATGTAATTTGATAAGGTTCTTCACCACTTGCATTACCTGTTCCATCTACAGCCTCTATTCTTAGTGTGTAGTCTCCATCAACCAAAGCCTGTGGCTTGTATTCAATTCTAAAATCTGAAGTGGCTGTTGCAGGAAACCATGTTACTTCATTGTTACTAAAATTGATTCGCACAAATTCACATTCATTCATATCACATGGTGCTTGTAAAAAAATATTTACCCCAACGGTATCCGTCTTCAACAGAAATTGATTTTCATCTTTTATTAACATTAAGATAAATGGGTTGGGCGAAACATAGTCATAGTTTCGAACATAACGCCCATCAATTGAAACATCTAACATGGGCCTTGTCACATCAGTCGTAACCTCAATATAATCCTGAATCGAAATGCCGTTGTTATCGTAATACTGCTCTGGCACAATTTTGCGGTTAACAAATACACTCAAATCATTTAATCCGGCTTTAGATAAAGTATTCCCGGAAATTGTAAAGATTGTACTATCGTGCTTTACTGGTGCATCAATTAAAAACGTTTGCTTTTCTTTAGTCAATTGTGAGTTATTAAAAACCTCCACCTCCACTGTTAAAGATGAAGGAAAGTTCTTATTAGAGATATTCACGAACTTAAACTGGTCTGACCATAGATCGCCCTCTTCAGCTATTTTTACTTCGGGTTTATCATTGTGAAGCAATAATCCCTCTGCTACCGGCTCGTATAGAACAAACCAATTCTTTAGTTGCACTGGGGAAAGGTTTATCTCATCATTGGTAGTTAGCTCTACCCGTAAATAGGGATAATCTGATGCGTCTAGTG
>JAENVX010000413.1 GCA_016650355.1 Bacteroidia bacterium
TCAATAGGCCTTGGATAATTACGATATCTGAGCGCAAGTGCACAATACTCCAAATGTATTCGATATGTACCTTTTGGTATGATATCTGCGAATAGAAATGAAGTAGAACACATCCACAAGCGACTAAAAACTAGAATGCTGATTAAAGCATTTTTATCTTGGGAATGGCAATAGTATTGACAACATGAAGTTTTGCAGGAGCTTTGGCCGCTGAATAGACAAAGTATTGGGAGACGGTGGATATTGCTTTACGAGCTAAGAAAAACAAATCACATCTCTCATAGAAAAGTTTTTCATACAAAACAATAAATTATAAAGCCCCTATTTTAAAAAAAGATCCAATGCCCTTTCAATCCTTCTGAACTCATTTCAAGAGCAGGTGCTGGAAACTTAAAAATATTCAGTATCGGTGCCACTACCTTCCAAGCTTTGCCTTTGATTTTAATTTTCGTAAAATCTAAGTCAGGAGATAAGTAAAATTGTCTCCGCCTTTGTATGTGATTGTAATCATACTGCATACCATTTGATGACCATGTATTTTGAAACCCCCCTAACATACCTTCTGCGCCATATCCGACAGCTAAATTCAACCATT
The DNA here is from genome assembly GCA_016650355.1 of Bacteroidia bacterium. Taxonomy (GTDB): domain Bacteria; phylum Bacteroidota; class Bacteroidia; order Cytophagales; family Cyclobacteriaceae; genus ELB16-189. The sequence goes on from JAENVX010000413.1 coordinate 596, forward strand.
TAGGAGATTTTAATCCAAAAGAGTGAAGATTAGCAGATGCCCAGTAGGTTATTCCATTATAGTCTTTCAAAAGTCTTTCAGCACTGCCTGTGCCATATAAGTTTTCTGCTCTTGCTAAAACGATGGGGTCATTTGAATAATCAACACTATAGGATGAGTATTTGAGTAGGATTCGTTGTTCTCCCCAATGCAGTTGCTGCGTACCAGCCAGCCCCACCCCAATGCTGTTTGCTACAAGGTCAGACCATGAAGCACCCCATTTTAAAGAGAACCCATCAAGTACCTCAATAGTAGCTTGATATACCCAAGCAACACTCATTGCTAGATAAGTGGCTTTCTTATTGTCATAGCCCGCCAATTTATATGATGGGTAAAGCACATTGGCTGCAATAAAGTAACCTGCATGCATATGTCCTGCTTTATCAATCTGTAGCCATTCTTTGCTATCATTGAAAAAATGAAAAGCACTCCGGTCATATCCCGAATACCAAAGCTCATTGAGTAATACAAAAGTACTGACATATATTCCTCCGGATATAGAATGCACTAGCACTTTTCCATTCTTAGTAGCAACAGTACTATCCAACTGCGCATTTGAAATAGTCCAAGCGCTCAAAAACAACAGTACGATATACAATAATCGAAATCTCAATTATACTTTTTTAAACAAAGCGGTAAGTACCCCATACCGCTTTTGTGAGTTATTATGATCAAATTTGACACCTTCTCGAATACTCTGGTACAATTTTTCACCCTCATATTGTTTTTCTGACACCAGCTGTAATTCTGGTGAAAATCGCTTGACAATATCCCATGAAAATGCTGAAGGTTCGCACATCGTAGGATGATCGTGAATATCGGAAATGAGCAGGAAAAACCCTGTCGGCTTTAATACTCTTTTGATTTCTTTGATGCTTAAATCTAGTTCATCTACATGATCAAGTGAATTAAAGGAAGCGATGATATCGAAAGTATCGTTTTCAAAAGGAATCTGTTCACACCCCGCTTTTACATACTTCATTTGATGTTGGTCTATCCCCAACTTCTTGTATTCGTCTACCAAGGGATCTAGCCCATAAGCCTCCGCTTCAGTTGCCCACTCCAAACTCCCACGTGGTCCACATCCTATATCCAGTACCTTCTTGGCTTTATAATTTTCAGCTGTTAACCCAAAGTAACTTGTGTAAAAATGCTCATAGTGGAAATTCGTGAGTGTTTTTTCTTGACGCTTCTTATTCCACCAATAGAGGTATTCCATTTTGTATTTTATTCCTGTTTTAGGAAACAAAAAATGAGCACCAGCACTCAACTTATTGTAAATGGATAAGGAAAGTTTACTTCGAGGCATCTAGTTCACGAATATGCAGGTGTGATTCTATAAATCAAAATGGTTGATCCAATTTCACTTCATAGCTGCCAATTGGATTGATACCTGCCTGACCGGACAAGCAGGTATTTATCAGGAATGCAATGCTAGAAACTATTTTGGATTGAACAGAATAATGGAAGTTGATAGAATTGAATGAAGGCAAAAGCGGACGCTTGCGCCAGAGGGGGTAATTAAATCGTTGGGAAAGGTGTAGGCATTTAGAATAATGCTTACACCTTTACCCTGCATTATCTTCTTCTCTTTGTTGCTTTCTTTGATGATTTTTTAGCAACCTTTTTTAATGGCTTACTTGCTTTTCGTTTAGTAACTTTTTTCGTTGCTTTCTTAGCGACTTTTCTTATAGGTTTCTTAATGACTTTCTTCGCAGCAACCTTCTTTTTAATTATTTTCTTAGTTACTTTTTTAATGGCTTTAACCACTTTTTTCACCGGTTTTTGAGCTACTTTTTTAGCAAGCTTTTTTGCCGGTGCTGCTCCTGTAGTGACTTGCCTATTAGCAGTTTTACTTTCAGCTATTTGTCTGGCCATCAAGTTAAGTGCAGATCCAGCCTTGAACCATCCAATCTGTCCGGCATTGTAGGTATGGTTAACCTTTATGGTGTCTTTGCCCCCATTTCTATGATTCAATACTAACGTGAGTTGTTTTTCAGGGGCAAATGAGGCCAGGTCTACAAAGTCAATACTATCATCTTCTTGAAATTTCTCATAGTCCATTTCATTGGAAAATGTTATAGCCAACATTCCCTGTTTTTTCAAGTTGGTTTCATGAATACGTGCAAAAGATTTTACAAGTATCACTTTGATACCCAAATGCCGTGGTTGCATGGCAGCGTGTTCACGTGATGACCCTTCACCATAGTTATGATCACCCACAACAATGGAAGCGACTCCAGCTGCTTTGTATGCTCTCTGGGTGGCAGGCACCGGGCCGTAGTGTCCCGTTAACTGATTCTTGATATTATCCGTTTTCTCGTTGAAGTAATTTGTTGCACCAGTGAGTGTATTATCTGAGATATTATCCAAATGACCCCGGAAGCGTAACCATGGGCCCGCCATAGAGATATGATCAGTAGTGCATTTTCCTTTGGCCTTAATCAAAAGTTTTAATCCTGTCCAATTTTTACCATCCCATGCAGCAAAAGGACTAAGCGCCTGAAGTCGTTTTGATTTTGGATCAATATTTACCTGAACCCGGCTTCCGTCTTTGGCAGGAGCGAGGTACCCAGCATCCTTAACATCAAAACCTTTTGGAGGCAACTCAACTCCTTTGGGTTCATCTAGTCTAACTGCTTGCCCATCCTGGTTTATTAACGTATCCAACAATGGATTGAACGTAAGGTCACCGGCAATAGCAAAGGCCGTTGTGATTTCAGGCGAGGCAACAAACGCATGGGTATTTGGGTTGCCATCATTACGTTTGGCAAAATTTCTATTGAATGAGGTGATGATTGAGTTCTTACGGTTTGGATCGTTTGTATGACGAGACCATTGACCTATGCAAGGTCCACACGCATTGGCTAATACAACTCCGCCCATTTTTTCAAATACGCCAAGGTAGCCATCGCGCTCAACAGTATACCGCACTTTCTCGGAGCCAGGAGTAATTGTGAATTCAGCTTTCGCCTTAAGTTTTTTATCAACTGCTTGTTGTGCAAGCGAAGCAGAGCGAGTGATGTCTTCGTAGGAAGAATTGGTGCATGAGCCTATCAAACCAACTTCCAATCGCTGTGGCCAGTTGTTGCTGCGCACTTCATCTGCAAATTTTGAGATAGGAATTGCTCGATCAGGGGTGAAGGGACCATTAACATGCGGCTCCAAAGTTGAAAGATCAATTTCAATAACCTGGTCAAAATATTTCTCTGGGTTTGCGTATACTTCAGGATCGCCCGTAAGATGTTCCTTTATTTTATCTGCAAGATCTGCAATCACAGCCCGCTCAGTTCCGCGCAGGTATTCAGCCATCTTTTCGTCATACCCAAAAGTAGAGGTGGTAGCGCCAATCTCGGCACCCATGTTACAGATTGTTCCTTTGCCCGTGCAGGACAAAGTCTTTGCTCCAGATCCAAAATATTCAACAATGGCACCCGTTCCACCTTTCACCGTAAGGATACCAGCCACTTTTAAAATAACGTCTTTTGAAGAAGTCCAGCCACTGAGTTTACCAGTCAATTTCACTCCGATCAGTTTAGGGAATTTCAATTCCCAAGCCATGCCAGACATTACATCCACCGCATCTGCCCCGCCCACACCAATGGCTACCATGCCAAGTCCTCCAGCATTTACGGTATGAGAATCGGTTCCAATCATCATAGCACCAGGGAATGCATAGTTTTCAAGAACTACCTGGTGAATGATTCCAGCACCAGGTTTCCAAAAGCCTATGCCATATTTATTAGAAACAGACTCAAGAAAACTAAATACTTCACCACTGGCATTAATAGAATCTGCAAGATCTTGCTTGGCGCCATTTTTTGCTAAGATAAGGTGATCGCAGTGTACGGTAGACGGCACTAACACTTTTGGTATACCACCCGACATAAATTGTAGCAGTGCCATCTGAGCAGTTGCATCTTGCATGGCTACGCGATCAGGTGCGAAGTCAACATATGATTTTCCACGTCCGAAGTTCTCAACCTTTTGGTCGCGATGAAGGTGTGAATAGAGGATCTTTTCTGAAAGTGTAAGAGGTTTGCCAACTACCGTTCTGGCTTTGGCTATGCGGCCGGGCATTGCTGCGTAGGCGGCTTTGATCATGTCTAAATCGAATACCATAATGGTAGTTGCTGGTTTAATAAGAATGCTAAACTACTAATTTTGGATTTGGAAGTAAAGGGTTTTTAAGTTTTTGGCGGAGGGTATAACAACAAAAAAGCCCCGCGATTGACGAGGCTTTTTATTACTTAGCGTTGATATAATTTAAGAACTCCCGTTTAACATTCTCATCTTTAAACTTGCCCGAGAAATAGGCCGTGCCTGTTTTGCTGTTTGTATCACTTACTCCTCTGGAGGCCACACACATATGATTAGCATCTACCACTACGGCAATATCCTGAGTCTTAAGAACCCGTTCCAGTTCTTTTCCAATCTGAACCGTCAGTCTTTCCTGAACTTGTGGTCTTTTAGCGAAGTATTGTACGAAACGGTTTATTTTGGAAAGACCAATTACCTTACCTGACGAGAAATAGGCAACATGTACCTTTCCGTAAATGGGGACGAAATGATGCTCGCAATGTGAAAAAAAGGTGATGTCTTTTTCCACCAACATTTGATCATACATGTACTTATTGTCAAATAGTTTAACCCGTGGTCTGTTATCAGGATTCAAACCGCTAAATGCTTCTTTGACGTACATTTTTGCTACTCTTTTTGGAGTTCCACTTAGGCTGTCATCAGTCAGGTCTAGCCCCAGAACAGTCATAATTTCACGAAAATGACTTTCAATCTTCTCTATTTTCTCATCCTCCGACAGTTCGAAAGCATCGGTTCGCATAGGACTTTCGTAAGAAGAAATCGGATGATCATCATCTTCATCCTCGTGTGGTCTAATGGGCAGGATATTCAACGAAATTTCTTTCTGTCTCATAGAGTTTGATTTTAAGGTCGTACTTGTTGTCTATGTGTTGCCGCAGTATCCGCCAAATTACGATGGCGATATTTTCAGCAGTGGGATTTGTATTCTTAAAGTAAGCGATATCTAGATTAAGATTTTTATGATCGAAGTGATTGAGAATATGTTCTTTTATTAAGTCACTTAACTTCTTCATGTCATATACGTAGCCTGTCTCATGATTTGGTTCACCAATTAGCGTTACAATTAATTCATAGTTATGCCCATGATAGTTAGGGTTATTGCACTTGCCGAACACTGAGTCATTTTGTTCATCTGACCATGACGAATTATGTAATCGATGTGCTGCATTAAAATGTTCTTTACGAGAAACGGCTACTTTCATTATTGCTATTAAAACAGGAGAGAAACAAAAAGGTTCAGATTCTTGAAGCGGTATTTACGCGACTCAAACTAAATTTACGCGACTCAAACTAAAGTTAGCTGATTTTCTTGTAAGCGCTCAGTTTACTAAAATCTAATTCAACAAAATTGTTAGAATTGATATCGTACATGGGATCAAATTTAGCACCCCAAATCATTTCTTCGTAATGGTAAGAATAAATTGAGTTTATATCCTGACTAAAGGTATCATCGAAACCTTTAATAACAACTATAAACTCCGTGTCCACTTTTGAAATGTCTTCATAACTTTTTCCATAAATCGGACTTTTTTCAGTGATTGGGTGTACAATGGTCCAGTTAAGTGGGAATAAGGTTACTTGACTTCGCTCCAGTTCTAATGGCAAGTATACTCTACTTTTACCCTTTTCCTGAAACGAGTAAATCACCCGCGCAGAAATATCCATGATCGTACTTTTGCGCTTGTTTACAATCCGAAATTGTAAACTCAATCCATCTCCAAAAGGAGACATCAATATATTTTCACTGAAAAGAATCTTGGCAGATGGCTTCGCAAAACGACCATATAATAAGCCTGTGATTATCGCAAAAATCATTAAGCCTGTCATCGCTTCAAGCGAGGCAATCAAGCTAAGAAGATTTCCCCTAGGAGCAATGTGACCATAACCAACAGTGGTAAAGGTCTGAAAGCTAAAAAAGAAGCATTGCAGTAAATTATCAACAAATGATCCTATGATCATGCCGGTGAAATGTTCAACGCCTATCACATGATAGGTAAGAGCAAATAAGATATTAACAAAAAAAAGTGTGCAGACAACCAATAAAAGAAATTTGGCCCACGACATTTTCACAAGATCCTGATAGATGTTCACCGTGCTAAAGCCAAGGCCAACACGATTTACGTTGAATGATCCATTCTTATTGACGAGGCGTTTAACCTTTGACCCCAGACCGAGGTCATTGAATTGCTTGGACATATGCTAAAGATCGCTATAAAACAAAGCCGCTCTCAACTAACGATGGGAGCGGCTTTGTTTATTTTTAGTTATTACTAACAAAATTCATCGAACACTTCAACAAGATGTTGGCCAATCATTTGAGCATTTCTGCCTTCGATGTGATGGCGTTCTACA
>JAENVX010000414.1 GCA_016650355.1 Bacteroidia bacterium
AATTGAAGGCACTTTAAAGTCAACCACCATCTGGAATCCCAACCTATTCTATAATATCTGGACATTAAAATTTGGTGGCACCAGCAATAATTTGTTAGGCTATGCTCAATTTCCAGATCAGTCAGGTCTGGGAGGTTTAAATGAAACGGGAGGACCTGCCTCAACCGATGGTGTAGTGATTCAATACACTTCATTTGGCTCTGCTGACAAAGGAAACTTTCCAATCATGCAAGCGCCTTATAATAAAGGAAGGACTCTCGCTCACGAAACGGGTCATTGGCTAGGACTGCGACATATATGGGGTGATGGAAATTGCGCGGATGATTTTGTGTCGGATACACCGCCTGCAGCCAGCGCAAGCTCAGGCTGTCAGGTAGGAAGATTTAGTTGTGGTGGAACAAACATGGTTGAAAACTATATGGATTATAGCAACGATGCTTGTATGAACATTTTTACGATCGGGCAGAAAGCGCGAATGCAAGCCGTGATGGAGTTAAGCCCAAGAAGGAAGTCGCTCATCGATGCGAACCTTTGCAATCCCATTGTAGCCGATGTGCCAACGCCAAATTTCACCTCCGATAAACAGCTTATATTGCTTGGTGGACAAGTAAGTTTTACCGATCTCTCTACAAATTTTCCTAACGAATGGAGCTGGACGTTTGAAGGTGGAGATCCAACATCTTCTATTGAGAGAAACCCCCGTGTGAAATATTCAATTCCGGGAGTCTATAACGTTACGTTAGAGGCGAAGAACACTTTAGGCCCATCTACACTTCTCGAGAAAATAGATTTTATAACAGTATCGGCAGAAGGGTTGTGCAACACCACTACAAACTTTCTTCCAACTTATACTCCATCATTTATTCCCTTATCAAACTATGGAAACTATACAGGTCAGTTGACTGGCCATAATAGCTTGAAGACTAAAGCTGTTTCTGAGTTTTTTGCTAATACCTTGGGCTATGAATTTATAAGCGGTGTTAAAATCCAGTTTGGGGAAGTCACATCTATTGGCGAAGATGCATCCATTACAGTTATTGTTTGGAATGCCAGAGGGCCACAACGTGCACCGGGGTCGGTGATCGAACGAAAAGTAGTATTGCTTAAACAAATTCAAGAGGATATTGCTAACAACAGACCCACCACAATAATTCTTGATCGTGAAACGCCTGTGTTTAACAAACCCTATCAGGTAGGTATTGAATTAAATTATATCGATGGTAATACAATAGCCATTCAATCATCCGCAGATGGCGAATCCACCAACTCAACCTCCTGGATCCAGGATGAAACGGGTTTATGGCAACCTTATTCGATAGCATTTGGTGCCAATATCGCTATGAACATTCAACCGATAATCGGGATGAATCCCTCTGTTCAAATTTCCGCATCAAAATTACTAGCTTATCCTGGAGAGGAGATTGTTCTCAATGGACGTGGCGCCAGCATCTTTGTGTGGAACGCTGCTGATGGCTCTGTTAGCAATTATGCGGGACCTCAATTGATTGCTCATCCTGTTGAAACGACTACCTATACTGCCAGTGGATCGGGATTAGAACTTTGCAACAAAGCAGCTTCTACCACGATATACGTGAGGGATGAAATCACAGCCATCAAAGAAGAATCTTTTAAGACGGGAATTAAGATATACCCTAATCCAGGTACGAATAAACTGACAATTGAAATTGAAAATAATTTACAAGGCACTATTACTATTCAAATGCTATCAATGATTGGAAGTGAAATAATCAACCAAGTAGTGGTAGAAAAATCTGAAACAAAAATTCAAAGGTCAATTGACGCCAGCGAAATAAGCGCTGGCCTTTACGCAATTATAGTTCAGCAACAAGGGCAAACCGTAGTGAAAAAATGGATTAAGTATTAAGGTTAACACGTATTTTTTGCAAAATGCCCCCATCTTCCATTATTTCTTAAAATATTCTGGTAATTTTAAATTGATAAAACCGTAACAATGAGAACTTTTCTACTTCTGACTATATCGGCTTTCACCCTATTAACATTCAGTCTTATTTTTTCTTCCTGCAAAGAAGACGAGCCACCTACTAAGCCAAAACTTTCCTTTGACAAGAGTTCGATGACTGTTAATGAGGGGGATGGGGATATTGAAATTAAAATCAAGCTCGACAAAGGTGCATTTGAGGATATTACAATCGAATATGAGTTAAGTGGAACTGCCCTTGATAAAGTGGCGGCTGGAACAACAAAAGCTTATGACTATGAGATCACCAGTGATTATCTTGAAATTGGAATTGACAAAGGTGATTCAATTGGATTTATTAAACTTACCCTGCTCTCAGATCTGGAAATTGAAGAAGATGAGACAATCATAATTAAGATTAAAGATGTGGATAGCGAAAACATTGAGATTACAAGAAACGATGATATAACCATTAAGGTAAAACAAGAGAATGGAATGGTGGTTGCTCTTGAATGGGGCGTTGGAACAGGAGAAAAATATACTGATGTGGACATGGATCTATTTTTATGGGCAAAGGGGTCTGACTCAAATTTAGGATTAACAAATATTGCGTCAGCCAATTCAGGCTTTACATCACCTGAATTTTTCTTTTTACCTACTGCTGCCTTCGATGATGGCCCTTACGGACTAAGTTGCAATTACTATGAAGGTACTGTTGACCCGATGAATTTCAGGGTGTCCTTTGTTAAATTTAAAGATGGGGCATACCAAAGTCCTATCGTTAAAAAGGGGGCTTACAAGCTAGCTAACGTCAATCCGTGGTTTACATCCGATGTTGACCCTATCTTGGTGCAAACTTTTGACAAAGCAAATGGAGATTTCACTAATTTCTCGGACATCACAATTCCTGCTACAGCAAGTAGGATAGGATCGTCTGGCCAACTTTCCTCGGCTATTAAAAAAGGTTATGATTCAAAAAATAAATCGTTGCCAGCATTACAAAAATTAAGATGAGGCTAAACTGCTTCAAAACTCTTTTACTCGTTCTTCAATACCCCTGCAGGATTAATTGTTGCAGCTTTTAGCGAATGGTAGCCAACCGTTAACCATGCCAACACAAGAGCCAGTAGAATAGCAACGCCAAATATCCAAACCTGAAGCTCCGTACGATAGGCAAATCCTTCCAACCATTGAAGCATTACGTACATGGAAGCCGGCACTGCAATGAGGATAGCGACACAGACCAACGTGGTAAATTTCTTGCTTAGCATAAGCACAATGTTTGATGCGGTGGCTCCTAGAACTTTTCGAATGCCAATTTCCTTTGTCCGTTGTTCCGCGGTAAATGCGGCCAGGCCATAAAGTCCAAGACAGGAAATTATGATTGCAAGGGCTGTGAAAAATCCAATTACCTTGCCAAATACTTGCTCTTTCCTCAACAACTCTCCAAAGTTTTCATCCATAAAATGATATTCGATCGGATCCTCGGGATGTATCTGCGACCATTTTAATGTTAATACTTTAATAACTTCAGAAGCGTTGTTTGAATTCATTTTCACGGCCAATTGGTACCCCGTTGATTTCAAAATAATCGCTGCTGGCGTAATAGGATTACGCAACGATTCCCAATGAAAATCTTTTACAACACCAATCACACGAACGCCCTTGTTCACTTCTTCACCAATTGGATTATTACCCAGTCCCAGAGCTGCCACAGCTGCCTCATTTAGGATTACGGACGTAGAGTCAGATTCTAGTCCTTCCGGAAAAGCAGTACCCTTGATTAACTGATATCCCATTACATTCAAGTAATCTTTATCTCCAAAGTAGGTATTGATGGTGAGCTCCTTCTCCATCTTAGGCGCTTTGAACGCGTTGAAACTCATAATGGACTTACTACCTGGCTCCCCGGTATGAATGCTGGCATTGATCACACCGCTTTGCCTTAGTAATTCCTGTTTGAACGTTTGAGCAGATTCTCCCAATAATTTCATGTTATCAACCGTAATAATATTTTCTGTATTAAATCCAAGATCCTTGTTCTGGATGAATCTAAATTGCTCGAAAATAATTGCCGTACAAATGATCAACCCAACGCTTATAGAAAATTGAAATACGACCAATGTATTTCGGAATAAACTCCTTTCACCTCCCACAAAAGAACCTTTCAACACGTAAATTGGATTAAATGCCGTGAGATAAAAGGCAGGATAAACTCCAGATAACAGCCCCACCAACACGGAGAAGCCAATGACGAACATTAAATTGAAATTGTTTGTCCATAAAGAAATAACCAATTGATCTCCTGTAATAAATTGAAAAGTGAGGATGAATACTTCTGCTAGCCCAAGCGAAATAATTAACGCTATGGACGTAACCAGTATAGATTCTAACAAAAATTGATGAATCAATCTTACTCGGGAGGTCCCGAGTGCCTTACGAATGCCAACCTCCTTTGCTCTTCGTGTGGCGCGTGCTGTTGTGAGGTTTATAAAGTTTACAGAAGCAAGTGTCAAAATAAAAACCGATATAGCACTGAAGATATACAGATTTGTTTCGTCCCCTCCGGGTGACAACTCATAGTTGAGTTTGGATTTTAGATGGATATCCTTCAATGGCGTGACATGAAATTTTACTGAATTTTCGTTTTTTCTGTAATCCTCAAACGAAACTTTGGATTGGTCTACACCCGCAGAAGGATATACTTGCTTCTCTAAGATTAGATTAAGAGCCTGTGCCAAATCAGCTTGTGTATTTTTTTCTTTAAGCAATACATAGTTATAAAATCCAGCCGATGTCCAATTGGTTTCATTGGGCAATTGACCTTCCATAGAAAGCCATATATTCGATTTCAAGTGTGTACTGTTGACATCATCCTTGACGATTCCGGTAATGGAGTATGATTCTCTTTCTTTTCCAATTTCCAGTGTTTTGCCCAAAGCCAACTCATCCCCAAAATATTTCCGAGCCATACTTTCTGTTAGCACCAACCTTGAAGGGCCTTTCAAAGCAGTGCTTGAATTACCGGCAACAAAAGAGTAGGAGAATACTTTAAAGTAGGAGGAATCAGTATGATAAACATTTTCTGTGAATGTCTTTCCGTTAATTCCCATCAAAAGTGCTCGCTCTCTCTTGACTCTTGTAAAAGCCTGGATTCCTTCGAACTCCCTTGGTAATACATTTCCCAGCACCTCTGGTCCTATTGCAAAAGTGCCCATGTTGTAAAATGAAATACCTATCCTAAATATTTGATTGCCGTTTTTAAAGTGACGGTCAAAACTCCATTCAGCGTATACGTACATGAAAATCACCAGGCTGCAGGCAAGCCCAATCGCGAGACCAATGATATTAATAAAGGAGTAAGAAAATTGCCGTTGAAGATTGCGAATAGCAATAAGTAAATAATTGCGAAGCATTATACATAAGTTTAGTTACTGATGCTTTTACAATTGCAATGCCACGGAATAGATTGATATAAGCCCCAAAACTGAGTTTAGTTGTATAATCGAATACCGCATCCGAACATTGCCGTCCGCATTCGAACAAAACATTACTCGTGCTTCAATGTCTCAGCCGGCATTGTCCAAGCAGTTTTAAATGCCTGATAGCTAATTGTTCCAAGCGCTATCAGCAGAGATAATATCCCAGCTAGTGCAAATACTTCCCAACTAATAACAACGCGGTATTCAAATGATTGAAGCCAACTGCTCATCAGGTACCACGTGAATGGCACGGAAAGCAAAAGTGAAATTCCAATCAGATATACATAATCTTTTGAAAGTAATATCAACAATGATTGTTCGGTAGCGCCCATAACTTTTCTTATTGAAACCTCTTTGGTTCTATTTTGCATGGCTAATGAAGCCAGTGCATATAGCCCCAAACTACCTATGATCATTGCAAGTATTGTGGCGATACTTACAATCTTTCCCAGGTTTTGGTCACTGCGGTACTGCTCGGCCAATGCCTGATCAACAAAGGTGAATGTAAAATCTTCTTGTCCGGTTAATTTTCCCCAAATGTCCTGTATCTGGTTGATCGTTGCCGCCATATTTCCTGGCTTTAGTCGAATCATGATTTTAGGAATCGGATTATTATCAACGTTAATATTCTCCATACCACTCAGTGGGATTGAAGCATCCATCGCGATAACAAGGGGCTTAACTTTTGTGTAAAGTGAAGCATAGTTAAAATCTTTCACTACACCAATCACTTCATGATCGGTAAACCCCTTGCCTGGAATTTTTTTTCCAATCGGATCAGTCCAGCCATATTCTTTTGCAAAGGCCTCGTTCACAATAATAGCTCTTCGCACATCCGAGCTATTTTCAACCGAGAAATTTCTACCTGCTGCCAACTCCATTTTCATAGTTGGGATGTAATCCTCATCAGTAATATTGATATTAAACTCACGGTAGTTTCCACTATCATCTGTATAGCCGATATTTACCCATGCCCCATTTCCAAAATCATGCGATGCAGCACAGATCGCGGCAACATCGTTAAGTTTCGCCAACTCCACTTTAAACTTCTCCGTCATTTCAAATCCTTTCTTCACTCGCTCTGTCAACCTGCCACCACGCGGAACGTTTATTTGAGCAATCAATAACTGTTCTTTATTAAAACCGAGATTTTTGTTCTGTAAGTACTCAAGCTGTTGCTTCATAACCAGCGTGCTGGAAATGAGAAAAATTGAAAGGACAAGTTGCACGCCAACTAAAACTTTTCGTAGACCTTGCTTGCTTCCACCGGTTTGAATCTTTCCCTTAAGAATGGAAATAGGCTTGAAGTTAGAAAGTACAAATGCTGGATAACTTCCCGCAATCAATCCAATTACCACTACCAGAGAAATGACCATTAAAAGCATAAACCCATCTGGGTTAAGTACAAGGTTTTTTCCTGCGAGGTCATTGAACACGGGTAATCCCAAGATTGAAAGGAGTACACCAATTGAGAGCGAAATAATGGTAACAAGTAATGCCTCACCCACAAATTGAAAGATCAATTGAATTCTTTCCGCGCCAACCACTTTTCGTATCCCCACTTCTTTTGCCCGTTGTATTGAACGACCCACCGAAAGTGTTACAAAGTTTGTGCAGGCTACAAAAAGCAATAAAAAAGCAATAAACGACAATATGTAAGAATATTTTGGATCGCTTACAGGCGCTATACCTACGGGATAATTTGTATCTAAGTGAATGGAAGTGAGTGCCTGTAGCCCCGGTGCGTATTTACTTTCGACATAGTCTTTTTCACCTAAAATCGTACGGAACACAGAAGGAAATTTTTTCTCCACTTCTTTTGGATCCGTTCCTTCACGCAACAATACATATGTCTCAGGATTAATGTTGAACCAGGCGGAGGTAAGGACTTCGGCATTATACAACCTGGAATAATTCAAGTCAGAAATTAGGATACCAAACTGAATGCTGGAGTTAATCGGGGTGTTTTCTATTATCGCTTTTACTGCGAACTCTTCGAATACTTCATTTAGTTGGATGGAAATAATCTTATCAAGTGGGTCGGCACTTCCAAAGAGTTTCTGTGCCATCCCGATAGTAATCACCGCGTTATTCTGACCAAGCAAAGCATTTTTTCGATCTCCTTCTATTAATTTAAAATCGAACATGTTTAGAAAATCCTGGCCCCCTATAGAGATCGTCTCTGCGAATTGGTTTTCACCCACTTTTACAAGAGCCCCTATTTTATTGAATCGTACTTGAGACTCCACTTCTGGAAAATTGTCTTTAAGCGTTGGACCCATTGGAAAGGGCGTGTTGGTGCTAAAAAACTGTTGGTTTTCGCCCCAGTCTTCGCGTGCATAGACTCTGTAAATGCGTTCAGCTTTGGAATGAAAGGCATCAAACGTCCACTCATCCTTAACGAAAAGTACAATCAAAATGCAGCATCCAATGCCAAGGCTAAGACCTAACACATTGATAGACGAATGTACTTTACTCTTCCATAACGAGCGAAGTGCAATCTTTACGTAGTTTCTAATCATAGAATGACAGTTGAGATATTACAAGATTTTCTATCAGGATCGAATGTAACCAAATTCAACAGCACCTCTCACCTGGTCTTGGTATAGGATGTAGCGAAGTGAAGAAAAGTTGTAGTGAAAAGTTAAGGAAGCTAAAAAATAAGGAAGAAAATTATCTACTCAGCCAACTTAATCGAAGCTGAATTAATACAAAATCTTAATCCTGTTGGCGCAGGGCCGTCAGGGAATACATGACCAAGGTGACAATCGCATACGCTACACTCTACTTCTACTCTGGTCATCCCAAAACTGCTGTCTTTGGTATATTTTGTCACATTAGGTTCCACGGAATCCGTAAAACTAGGCCAGCCTGTTCCTGATTCGAACTTTGTACGCGAATCGAATAACACTGTTCCGCAACAGCGACAGGCATAAAGCCCCGGCACGTGCGCTTCACAATATTCTCCAGAAAAAGCTCTCTCCGTCCCTTTTTTTCGTGTAACATAAAATTCATCGGGCGTGAGAATTTTTTTCCATTCTTCATCACTTTTAACCACGCGGGTTGGAGCGGTGAGATTGCCATTGGTGGTAAATTGCAAAACATCAGTCCACTTCATATTTTCTTTTCAGCTATAATCATAAAGAGCAATCCATTTTGGAAATGGTCCTATTCTTTCAAAAGGCTTTTAGGAGCCGCCCCTCTCCACGCAAGGTTCAACACATCTTTAAGCATATCTTTCCTTACTTTTTTCAGTTCAACAAACGTCCAACCCTTCTTTCCCCATGCGTTTGGGATGGGATAAAAAATTTCAGGATTATATTCGGTAAACACAGATTGATCAATTAGTGATAATTTTAAAACTGCTCTTTTTTCGCTTAGCCAAACCGTAACAAATATTTTCTTCTTCACGCTAAACGAAGGACGTCCCCAATGATCTTGCTCTGCGGTTTCAGGAAAAGAAAGTGCAAGCTTTCGCACTGTTTCAACATCAACCATGTTTATGATGATTTCATTCAACCCCTCTGGATCAACGCTAAAAGATTTCACCTTAGTCTTATTCGACCCAGGGGACTAGCTTCGATCTATAAAAATCAATGTTCAAGGCTCTCATCCGCTCTCCATGTTTTCCTAACCTCACTTTGTATTCATCCCAGGTTCTTCCTTGCGAAGAAGACCAACCTATCTCCGCATAACCCGGCAACCGCGGAAATGCCAAATATTCAATATCATCCATATTGGTAACGGTCTCAGACCATAATGGCGCCTCCACTCCCAAAATAATTTCCTGGGGAATTCCATCTACACGTATAGCTGGATCCCAATTATAGGCGCTATCTACTTCAATGTAAGCAGCCCAGTGCAATCCAATTCTCGAAGTTGAATCATACTGCATATCCAGATAAGCTTTCTTGGCTGGTGACATAATAATTTTGCTTCCTTTTTCGGCAGCCATCAGCGCATATTTTGGCGAACTCCAATGCTGGACAATAGCGTTTGAATCTATTTCACCTTGCGCAATTTCCTCCCAGCCCACCATTACCTTCCCATACGATTTCACCATGTCATCAAATCTATTGACAAAGGTGATGTAATCTTCTTTTTTTGTTACATGAGCTTCATCACCACCAATGTGCAGGTATGGGCCTGGCGTAAGGGCTGCAAGTTCTCTCAGCACATCATCAACGAATTTAAAAGTGATCTCTTTTTCCACACGTAAGGTACTCCAACCTACTTCAGTTCCCATGTACAACTCCGTTGGTCTATTTTTTTTACCAAGATCATTTTTTGGGGACATGTTCATTTTAACACGGCCTTCTATCGGTACGATTGTCCCTCCATTCAATTCACCGTACGAAGCTAATGCTGAATTGATATGACCCGGCAGATCTATTTCAGGGACAATCGTTATAAACTGGCTCAGAGCATAATTTACAATATCCGAATATTGTTCCTGTGTATAAAAGCCACCCTTTCCACCACCTACCTCTGTACTGCCACCAATTGTAGTCAAGTTCGGCCACGATTTAATTTCAATACGCCAGCCTTGATCATCACTGAGATGAAGGTGCATGATATTCATTTTATAAAAGGCAATCAAATCAATGTATCGCTTAACATCTTCCACACTGAAGAAGTGACGCGCTACATCCAACATTGATCCTCGCCATGAGTAGGTTGGATAATCGCGGATAGTGCCGCTAGCTATTTCCCAAGGTCCTTGCTGAATGGAAGCAAACTCAATCTTTGAAGGCAATATTTGCCTTATCGTTTGTATGCCACGGAATAACCCAGCTGGTTTCGGAGCAGATAATTTTATAAGGTCTTCTGTGATCGTAAGTTCATACCCTTCTTCGCCCAATTGCGTATCTGCACCTGCGGTTGTGAGGTAAATGTTTCCGGATGGTGGCTCACCTGCCATTGCTGTAACCTGAAGGTCGAAGCCAGTAGAAGGATTTAATTTATTTGCCAGGTATTGACCAATTTGTTTAAGCTCATCACCCTCAACATAAATATTCGAATCATCTGTTAAAGAAAATCTATCCCCTGTTGCTGTTACCGAAACTGGTTTAGGTATAATCGTTTCCTTGGTTAAATCAGTTTTCGGACCAGAAGGCTTACAAGACAGAAGCACTATGAACGTACCGCTTAAGAGCAAACCTAAAAATGTGTGTGTCGAGAATTGTTTCATTATTTATGGAGTTGAACTTTTATATATTATTTTTTCTACTATTTGAAACCTTATTTATAGTTGCTATAGTTCAATAATGGCCATGATCAACTGCAAATCGCTATTAGTACGGATAATAGCGAATCACCATCTATTTATATACAGATTTAATGGCTGCCATGGCTATCCTCTCATCTTCGTCCTGTGATAATCCACTTACTCCAATACCACCAATCACGCGTCCATTTTGAGAAATAGGAAACCCGCCACCAAAACCGGTTATTCCTTTGTCTCCCCAAAAAGCTGGAGGACTTTCTTTTTCGCGCATGTACTTTCCCATTTCACGAGTAGATTTTCTATCTCTGGCTGCAGTATATGCTTTGTTTTGAGAAATCACGGAAGAGGCTGCATTAACTCCATCCATGCGAAGAAAAGAAATTAGCTCCCCCTCTGGGCCAGTAACGGCAACGGCAACAACTTTATTTATCTTCTCCGATTCCTTCACAACATGCTGGATTAGTTGCATCGCTTCGGAAGAACTTACTTTTTCATATTGATACATAAGCTGAATTTTTTATACTTAAATATAGCTGCCAAACAATTTTAGTATCGAATGGTTACCCTAATTACTAATAACTCTGGCGGTTAGTGGGTTTGATGTGCCCGAAGCCGGATTATCAAATCCCTCAATTAATATAGTAAATAACATACCTTCCTTTATCTCCACATTGGGTACAATAAATGTTTGTCCAGTGCCACCAACAACCTTTACTTCCATCGAGTAGGTATTAACTACTACCTCTTTAAAATCAACAACAGTTTTAAAATTCAGACCTGAGAATAAGGGAGAAGGTTCCCCTACCCATTTGATTTCAACTTGAGGTGCATCTGGAGACAATTGCAAGCACCGTATCTTGGCATTACCAGAAGACGGAAATTCAGACGCATCCGATACCAACAATAGTTCTACTTTCGACAGGGTATTAATGACATAAAGCGAGTAGGCTTTGTTGACTTCAACGGTTAGGTCTGAGCTAACATAATTCGTTCCGTTGGAAAAGTCATTAAATCTAAAATTGTGATCACCTGCTGATATGGGTAAATAGTCACTATAGTTCTTATATCGAAAAGCCTGGGTATTTATCACCTCCAGGTCGATTATTACATTCAAGTCAGGGGTATCAGGCGCTGAGTGATAGATGGAAACACCTGCAAGAGCTTGCGGCTCAGGTGTATCATTTTTTAAGCATGCTGTCATCCAGACCGTTAACAACAAGCCACCCAACATCACATACCAGTTTTTCATGCCCTATACTTTTATTAATAAACGAGGCTGCAAGTTATAAAAAGATTTTTCCATGCTTAGCACGTTTTGTTTAGCGAGCTAAAATATTTGGTGACATGGGCAGAACCAAGCAGGTCTAAAGCCTCCAACTCTTTACTATGTTGCAATACAGAGATTTCCTTCTAATAGAAGCTTTTAATGCCTGAGTTTGATTTATGACGCATCGGAACTATCCGTTGATCATAGATCACTCCAATAAATTTAACTCAGCTGTCGAACCCTGAGAAGCGTGGCCTAATAGACCTATCCATTCTTAGCTCCCATTTTCTCAATCTTCATACCACATATAAAAAAGCAATTGCTATAATCAGTTACATCTGGTAGTTTTCAACTATGAGAAAATTACTATTCTGCTGTTGTTTGCTAACGGTTCAAGCCACTGCACAAGACATTGCATCGGATGCCAATTCTTTTCTTGGTTTGCTAAATGCTGATCAAAAGGTTAAAGCACAATACTCCCTTGACGACAAAGAACGATTTAATTGGAATTTTGTGCCCATTCAAAGAAATGGTGTCTGCTTTAGAACTTTTACTCCACAACAACGCTCAGCAGCTTTAGCGTTACTTAGAAGTTCATTAAGCGAGCAAGGATATAGAAAAGCCAATTCAATCATGGAACTTGAAAATATCCTTCGTGAAATTGAGGGCCGGGATGTTAAGGATACCTATCGTGACCCCCTCAATTACTACATCACTATTTTCGGAACCCCTTCCAAAGCAAAGCCATGGGGATGGCGTATGGAAGGGCATCACCTTTCCATTAATTTTTCATCTGTTAATAATGAGATAGGCTCATCAACGCCAAGTTTTTTTGGAAGTAACCCGGGCACCATACCACGAGGGGAAGAAAAAGGCAAGCAATTATTAAAGTTAGAAAGCGATTTGGGTTTTGAATTATGTAATTCCCTATCTGATGCACAAAAGAAAAAGGCAGTGCTTTCTGAAAAAGCATATCCAGAAATAATTATGGCTAACAAACTTAAAGCAAAATTAATTGAGCCGCTTGGTCTAGGCTACTCGGAGATGAACAAACCGCAGCAAGCACTTCTCATCAGGCTTCTTGACGTATATGTAAGAAATTATCAGTTAGGGTTTTCAAATAAACTGATGGAGAAAATTAAAAAGGCCGGGATGGAGAACCTATCTTTTGCGTGGGCAGGGGGCTTGGCTCCAGGAACTGGAAATTATTATCGCATTCAAGGCCCGATGTTGCTGATCGAGTTTGATAACACCCAGAACAATGCCAATCACATGCACACTGCTGTGCGCGATCTCACAAACGACTTTGCAGAAGATATATTAAGAGAACACTATTTGAAGGAACACTAATTTCTTTGAAGAATTACTTCAATAATCTGAATACTCTGTTGGACGCAAAAAATACTGAGTGTTTTTAGAAACGTTGTGCTGATATTCAGGCATGGCCGAAAGTTGTTTCCAT
This sequence comes from Bacteroidia bacterium, assembly GCA_016650355.1. Taxonomy (GTDB): domain Bacteria; phylum Bacteroidota; class Bacteroidia; order Cytophagales; family Cyclobacteriaceae; genus ELB16-189. The sequence continues at coordinate 13,378 of JAENVX010000414.1, forward strand.
TGCGGATCAGCTGAAAAGGATTTCCAATGTTCATCACGTGAAGCCTTATTGTCAAACGTAGTCATGTACATAAGATTGGGCATGTGAGATCCTGAAATAACCTCACCGTAAAAAACCGCATTGAATCCTAATCGTTTAAACAAACCCACTTCATCTCCCTTGTTGAACATCTCCACCTTGTTTATATGAATCTTTTCGGTATGACTTTCATAACTTCTCAGTTCATAAATTCTTTCCGATCGGGCACCTGTCAGGGTAGGAATTTGCATCTTTTGCATACCGATAAATGCCTTAAGTAAAACGGACTCTATACGAACATAAGGTGGGTTAGTATATACAGCATCAAGGTATTCTTTCCCATCGCTATTAAATTGCTTATCCGCAAACACCGTTTTAGTAATTTTTAAAAATTGATCCAAGGAAGTATAGGGGATTAAGAGATAAATTCGTTTACCATATGTAGTATCTGTTTCTACCGGTTTAAATACTCCAACATTCTTAATGCCTGCCTTATGCATTGCCGGCAAATAGGCAGACTTCAAAAAAACATCCACCTGAGCTTCCTGGTCTTTGCTCTTTAGCGTGTATGTTTTGATCTCATAAAATTCCCTTTTATCGCCTTGCGCTTGAACCTGAGGAGCTAAAAGAAAAGCAACCACTGTTAAAAGCAACAACCGATTCACATTTGATCTTAGTAAATTCATAGTTCTATTTTTCTTCAAATATACTCCAAATCTAATTTGATTGGCCTAATTGAACAAGAAATCAACTCATGTCTGTCAATAGGCTACCATGTTTGTAATTGTCATTTTGCATTATTAGTAAGATTCAATAAATTTAGTAATCCGGATTACTTTGCTGTAATCTTATCAATCAAAAACAACATCACTATTCCCGGGCAAAAATACTTGAATATCCATACGTGACGCCCATAACTGATCCCTACATTATTTCAGATAAGACTGTAAAGGAGCCCCCAAGTGCACTCTATCGCCAACTTGCATTTCTTGGTCCCGGATTCATTCTTTCTGCTTCAATTGTAGGGTCGGGTGAATTAATAGCTACTACGGTGCTTGGCGCTAAAGCTGGATTTGCCGCACTCTGGATTATTTTGATTAGTTGCCTTGCCAAAGTGGCTGTGCAGCTTGAATTTGGAAAGCATGCCATACTTACTGGTGAAACGGCCATGCAGGCTTTCAATAAACTTCCTGGCCTAACGCTAGGAAAAGGAAAGTGGATTGTCTGGACGATCTTCCTACTCGCCATCCTAAAGATCGTACAAATCGGTGGAATCCTTGGTGGCACCGTCATTGTATTGAATATGTTATTTTCTGGCTTCTCAACGTCTACCTGGACTATAATCACAACATTGGTGGTGGGTGCACTAATCTTCAACGGTCGCTACGGATGGATTGAAAAGTTTTCTTTGCTCATGATCGCAATGTTCACGATTCTAACGATCACTTCCCTCATTTCTCTTCGGTACACAGTTTACAGTTTTTCTTTTTCAGATATCTTAGACGGCCTTCGATTCAATCTCTCTGGAGAAATTGTGGGAATCGCCATCGGGGCTTTTGGTATCACCGGAGTGGCCAGCGATGAAATTATTGCATACAATTATTGGTGCCTCGAAAAAGGATATGCCTCATACACCGGGCCCCGACAAGAAACTCAGGAATGGAAGAAGCGAGCGCAAGGATGGATTAACATCATGTATTTAGATGCCTTTGTTGCCATGATCATTTATACAGTTGTTACGATCGCCTTTTATTTATTAGGTGCAGCAGTGTTACACAACCGTGGTGATATCCCCCAGGGAAATCAGGTTATTGAAACCATAGCATTAATCTACACACAATCGCTGGGGCCAGGAGTAAAAAACGTTTATCTGGTAGGAGCTTTTTTTGCTTTGTTTTCAAGCTTATTTGCATCGCTTGCCGCCTGGACGAGATTATATGCAGACATATTCGGACAAATAGGTTGGATTGATTTTTCCAATGTTGACCAACGTAGAAAGATGATCGCAATATTCGCTTGGTTATTCCCATTCACTTGGGCGGCAGCATACCTATTCATTGATTCACCGGTACTAATGGTGCTTTCCGGTGGCGTTGTTGGATCGTTCATGTTATTCATTGTAATCTTCGCAGCGCTTCATTTTAAATACAAGAGAACAACACTTGTAACATCAGGCTTGCTGTATGATACTGCCTTTTGGATAAGCGTTATCTCCATACTGGGAGTAGGCGTGTACGGAATAATGAAAGTCATTCTTTAAGTAAAAAAGAATTATTCATATTATTTTTAGGTAGATTAGTAGTAATCTAGAATGAAGCGAAGAGACTTTATAAAAAACACAGGGTTGGCAACGGCCGCACTCTCTATTGCGGGAACAGAGGTTCTCGCAAAGAAACCAAAACCTAATGTCCCGCAATGGAAGGGTTTTAACCTCCTTGATTTCTTTAGGCCAACTCCAATCTCAAAACTAAAAACCACGGAAGAACACTTTAAGTGGATGAGAGACTGGGGATTTGATTTTGTCCGAATTCCGATTGCCTACCCAAGTTACCTTGATTTCGATCGCACCAAAAATATTACAACGGAAGATGTTTATCGAATAGATGAACAGGCTATTGAAAAAATTGACAGTGTCGTACACATCGCTCATAAACATAAAATGCATGTAAGCCTTAATCTACATCGGGCTCCGGGTTATTGCATCAACTCAGGTTTTCATGAACCTTACAATTTATGGAAAGACCATGAAGCGCTGGATGCTTTTTGTTTTCATTGGAACATGTGGGCTAAGCGTTATAAAAATAGTAGCAGAAAAAAAATAAGTTTTGATCTTCTGAATGAACCCAGCATGCGGGAAGATATGAATGATCAACACTCAAAAAGAAGCGCGGTACCAGGTCCAGACTATCGAAAATTGGTGATAGCGGCAGCAGAAGCCATCCGAAAAGAAAATGCCAGTCACATGATCATTGCTGATGGTAATAATGTCGGCAATTCCGTTATTCCTGAGATTATTGATCTTGATATCGTACAAAGTTGTCGAGGATATTATCCCGGAGCAATTTCTCACTACAAAGCTCCATGGGCAAATAAGGATCCTGATAATTTACCATTACCCGT
>JAENVX010000415.1 GCA_016650355.1 Bacteroidia bacterium
CCCCTACACTTTTAAATGCCCGCACTGGTGAATTAACGCCTCCTGGTATGTGTTGCTGGGCACGCTCAAAAAGAATTTGGCTTCTTGATTGATTTAACTTCTGCGTCATTTGTTCTTTTGAATTAGTTGAGCGAATTGTTTAGCGAAATATGTTGCGATCAAGTCAGCACCCGCACGCTTAATGGCAGTGAGTACTTCAATGATAGCTTGTTCTTCATTCAGGAATCCAGCCTTGGCTGCCGCTTTGATCATGGCATATTCTCCACTTACATGGTAAGCGCTAACAGGAATGTTCACTTCGTTTTTTACCTCGCGGATAATATCCAGATACGTGTGAGCTGGCTTCACCATAATAATGTCCGCTCCTTCTTCAACATCCATCTTAACTTCTTTGATAGCTTCCAGCCTATTAGCGGGATCCATTTGATATGTTTTTTTATCACCAAATCCAGGTGCACTATCTAATGCATCACGGAAAGGTCCGTAGAAACAGGAAGCATACTTGGCAGCATAACTCATAATGCCAGTGTTATGAAACCCTTCTTTTTCCAGTGCTTCTCGAATGGCGAGAATGCGGCCGTCCATCATGTCGCTTGGTGCAACAAAATCAGCACCGGCCTTCGCATGACTCACACTCATCCTGGCCAGCACGGCAACTGATTTATCATTTACAATCTGTTGGTCTTCCACAATGCCATCATGACCAAATGAGGAATAAGGATCAAGCGCCACATCGGTTATTACCACCATATCTGGCAAAGCGTTCTTTATAGCGCGAACACTTCTCTGCATCAATCCATTTTCATTGAGCGCTTCCTTACCTAAATTGTCTTTCAATTCATCAGGGACCTTAACAAATATCAAAGCGCAACGCAGTCCCAAGGCATAACATTCTTCCAATTCTTTTATCGCCAAATCCAGTGAATACCGAAAGTAGCCAGGCATTGAATGAACTTCAACTTTCCTGTTTTCACCCTCGGTGATAAAGACAGGCACAATAAAATCTGTCGGTTGTAAAGCGGTCTCTCTTACCAGACTTCTTACAGAAGCCGATTGTCGTAATATTCTATTTCGTCTAATCATGTCAACAAAGTTTTCATTAACTTCTGATTCGCTAAACCCATTGGATTGGTTCCTTTAAAATCTGTAGTAATTTTTCCTCCTCACTTCCGGTCGCTGGTTGATAATCATAATCAAATCTAACCGTGGGCGGTAAACTCATTAAAATACTTTCCGTCCGCCCATTCGTTTTTATTCCGAACAAGGTTCCTCGGTCGTGAAGTAAGTTAAACTCTACATAGCGGCCCCTTCGGATCTCTTGCCAATATTTATGATAATCGGAAAATGGAGCATGTTTCCGTTTATTGACAATGGGTGAATAGCCATCTAAAAAAATCAAACCATTCGCTTCCATAAAGTTCTTCCAGAATATCAAGTCATGCTTTTCATTCGCACGACAGTGATCAAAGAAAATTCCACCCACACCTCGTCTTTCCTCACCTCGGTGATGGTTGCTGAAATAATTGTCACACTGCTTTTTAAAAGTAGGGTAAAAGTTTGTATCAAAATCTTCACAGCATTTCTTCTGCATTGAATGAAAATGCACGACATCTTCTTCAACTAAGTAGTAGGGGGTAAGATCGGTGCCTCCACCAAACCAGGCATCCACGGTAGCTCCGCTCTCGTTATACAATTCGAAGTAACGCCAATTGGCATGAACCGTAGGTACAAATGGGTTGAACGGATGAATCACCAACGACAACCCGCACGCAAAAAAAGATGTACCCTCCACCTTCAATTGCTGGGCCGCCTGTTGAGTTAAATCACCGTGCACTACGGATACGTTAACTCCGCCTTTCTCAAACACATCGCCACCACTGATCACGCGAGAATCACCTCCACCTCCTCCCGGTCGCTCCCACACATCCGATCTGAACTTCGCCTTGCCATCCACTTCTTCCAGGCCAAGACAGATTTTGTTCTGCAAGGAATGAATATGACGGGTGAACTGATCTTTAATGGACATTATTCCTGATATTCTTTTACGGCATCCACAAAAGCTTTTGCATGATCCACGGGTATGTGGGGCATTATTCCATGGCCCAGGTTGGCGATGTACCCATTTACCCCAAACTCAGAAATCATGTGATGAACCTCTTTTCTGATCTCAGAAGGCGGTAACAATAATTTAGATGGATCGAAATTTCCTTGTAGTGTCACCCGATGTTGTGTTTGTTCCCTGGCTACAGAAGGGCGAATCGTCCAGTCAATGCCAATGCCCGACACACTCTTATTTTGTGATAATGAACTTAATGCATAATTGCTACCCTTCGGAAAAAGAATAACGGGGGCATGCGGTGAAACGGATTCGGCAATCTGAAGCAAGTAGGGTAAAGCAAACCGATCAAAATCATCCGGACTGAGCAAGCCACTCCAACTGTCAAATATCTGTACCACATCTGCACCGGCTTTAATTTGTCTTATTAGATATTGGATAGTTACATCGGTTATTTTCTGCAACAAACTTGCCGACAGGTCCGGTTGTGTAAAACAAAAAGACTTTGCTTTATCAAAACCTTTACTTCCCTTTCCCTCTACCATGTAGCATAGTAACGTGAACGGTGCACCGGCAAAGCCGATCAATGGAACGCGATTATTTAATTCGCGTTTCGTCAGGCTGAGTGCATCATAAACATATTTCAAATTTTCAGCAGCTGTCGTTACTTCCAGTTTATCAACATCCTTTGCAGATTTAATGGTATTGGGCAACAAGGGTCCTTTACCTTCTTCCATCAATACCGTCATGCCCATCACTTGCGGAATCACCAATATATCTGAGAAGATAATGGCAGCATCCACACCCATACTATCTATAGGCTGTAAAGTAATCTCACACGCAAGCTCAGGTGTTTGCACCCTGGTGAAAAAATCATACTTGGCTTTCAAGACCTGATATTCCGGCAGGTAACGACCTGCCTGTCGCATCATCCAAACAGGAGGGCGAGATACTTTTTCCTTTCGAAGCGCTTTTAATAGCAAATCATTCTTAAGCATTGACCTTATTTTTAAAATGTTGAATTACTTTTTTAACTAACGCTTCAGGAGTATGCGCTTCTGCTACATGAACTTCTGCAAAACCGAATTCCCGAGCGTGATTGCCTGTGGTATTCCCCAAACAAAAGCAGGCGATTGATTTGGTTGGATTCAAAGAAAGAAAACTATCCACCGCACTTGGACTAAAAAAAAGAACTCCCTTATATGCTTGTTCTATTTTTACCGGAGATTGTTCTGTTTGATAAGCTTCTATCTCATGAACCATAATCCCTTTTTCTTTTAGTTTGTCGGGCAGTTCATCACGCCTAAGATTACCACAAACAAACGTGACGGCAGTAACAGATTTATCTTTCAAAATTTCATCGGCAAGTGAATAGGCATCGGTAGCAACACCTGCTATACGTAAACCATATTGAATGCATAATGTTTTGGTTGCTAACGCCAAACAATAAACAGGATATTGTTTTACATCCAGCTTGAGGCACTTTACAATTTCCATCCAGGCGTGAACAGCCGTTTTACTGGTAAGTACAATCGCTGGATGTAGCGAAAGTCGATCAATATTATCGGGTATCAGAATTGTCTTTCTGATGAAATCTGCTTGCGTGACCGTCAGCCCCACAGATTCCATGTACTGAATAAGTTCCGGACTCAACACCTTTGTGGATACGATATGAATGTCTGCGTTCAAAATGCTGGCCGAAATGTTTTAATAATGTCTTCACCTCCGAGGCGAAGAATTTCTTGCGCTGCTAATGTTCCTGCTACAGTTGCCTGCCCCAAATCAAAAGAAAGTTCTACCTCACATTTATGTTTTGAATCCAGGCTAAAGATATTGCCTCTGAAAAAAAGTTGATCTTGTTGTATCTCCGCATGCGCTGCGATTGGAACCGAACACCCACCGTGAAGTGTTGCCAGAAAATCGCGTTCAGCAGTGATGCAAAGATTGGTTTGATGATGATTAATGTTTGTACAAATTTCTATCGCCTGATTGTCGTCTTTGCAGCATACAATGGCAATGGCCCCTTGAGCCGGAGATGGTAGCATCCAATCTAACGTGATATAATGGTGGGATGAAATTTCCATGCGTTCAATGGCCGCTTGCGCAAAAATTGCTCCCTGCCAAGTGGACTGATCCAGTTTCTTTAATCGTGTTTGAATGTTGCCACGTAAATTTTCAATGCGGTGATGGGGATGCTTATACAGCCATTGGGACTTTCTTCGTAAACTACTCGTGGCGATTATGCAATCTTGCACCCCATCAAGTGAACCTTGATCTTTAGGTAAAACCAGGCAATCATAATGGGATGCCCTTTCAAGTACTGCGTTTAATGTAAGGCCTTTTGCCAGCTTGGTTGGAATGTCTTTGGCGGAATGAACGGCAATATCAATTGTGCTTTGCAGCAAAGCGCTGTCGAGCGATTTTGTAAAGATGCCTTGTATACCCATCTCATAAAGGGGCGTTACCAGATCAAGATCACCCTCTGAAGATACCTCAACTATTTGCGTCTCAATTCCCAATTGGTTGAGTTGGCGCTCAACCGCACGTGCCTGATATAGTGCAAGGGCACTATTGCGAGTGCCAATACGAACTTGTTTTGGGTTGATCATTTTTCAGATGCAATGAGTTCATTCACTGTTTGGAGAACGGAACAGCCCCGGTAACCTTCTGATTTTATTTCCTGTATTAAAACAGAAAAACTTTTTTCAATTTTAGCCTCGGGATTTCCTCCATTGTGAATAATGCGTCCCATTTTCTCTTTGTACCTAAGAATTATTCCCGTATGGAGAAAAATATTTTGCCAAGCCAACAATTTGGAGATGAATTCATCAATGATAACTTCGGCCTTAGGAATTTCCAGATGCCGTTGCTTCATCAATTCATTGTGGAACGCAGAAATCTCATCTACCGAATAATGCTTAACTCCCGGAATATTTTTTATTTGTGGATCAATCACCTGGGGAATGCTCAAGTCCAAAAATAAACAGGGAGTAACAGGAATATCTAGTACACCTATTAGGTAGTGATCCGATTCAGCAGTGGTGATCACCGCATCAAACTCATTTAAGTAATCGGTGAATTCTTCAAATGGAAGGATTTTGGCTTGTATTTCTTGCGCCAGGTTTTGTGCGTGGCTAAAAGTCCGGTTGGTAATTGATATCTGACTTTGCGGAAAATATTCTTTCAGGTTGCGTGCCATGGCCTGACCAATTTCTCCAGTACCCACGATAAGAATATTCTTAAAAGACTTTCCATTTTGTTGAGCACCAATCAATTCAGCCGCAGCATAGCTCACCGAATATTTCCCGTTGCTAAGATTAGTTTTGGCTTTTACTTGTTTAGATGCCTGAAAGGCAAGGTTCGAAATGCGATCCATCATCGTATCCACTAAACCTGAATCTCTGGATAGTTGAATGGCCTTTTTTACCTGGCCAACAATCTCATAATCGCCAATAATTTGGGAATCCAATCCTGCGGTCACTTTAAAAAAATGCCTTATCGCATGCAGTCCATTATAAGTATAAAAGTAGGTATCGAACGCATCTTTACTAAGATTCAATGCTTCTGTTACCAGCTCCTTTAAAATTCCTAAGGGAGCAAAGGCATAAAATTCCGTACGATTACATGTGGAGAGTACTAAAAATTCGGCTAGTCCATTTTGGATAGCGCTCTTGTAAATAGCGTCTTTCTTTGCCGCGGTAATGGCAAGACGGCTCCGGACTAAAGTATCAGCTTTCGTAAAATTTGAACCGATGACTACAAAGTGATCGAAATGTGCAAAGGATGAAGAATTCAAATTTAGTGGTCTTAATGAATTGCCAAGGTCTTCCAAAACTCACTTAAAAAATACCCAAATCAGTAGAATTAATAGTGGTAAAATAAGATCGAATTATTATAAATCTTGAAAAAATACCTGAATACGCAGAATGCGTATCCTTTCCTGATATAAATCATATTAAGACTTTTACTGGTCGCTTCTCAAATTTGTCGCTCGGCTAATGTCGCCCCTGGAAGAGATTTTGATTAACCATGGCTTAAGGCCATGGTTACGTATGACTATACATAACGGCTTTAATCCAAATGAATTAAGAGGCCCGTGACCATTTGAAATGCACCCATTTTACCAAATGGTGTGCTAAAAATTTCTTAGAGTTGGCACGAATGTGTGCTCGTAATTCAAAATTATAACCAAGAAGTTTGGAACCAACAAAATTCTATTGCTATCTGGGATTCTTTCTAAAACGGCAGATCATCAGAAGCTGTACTGTCTGGAATGAAAGGTTCTTCGCCCACTGGGGGGGCCATTGATCCACTCGAACTCTTCTCTACTTTCCACGCACGAGCCTCTGTATACCATCGGCTATTGTATTCGCGACTTTCAAGCTCAACTGAAACATTTACAGTATCTCCAACAGTAAGGTTGAACTGATCAATTTTATCACCCCAAGCTGAAAGGCATACTTTTTTGGGATATTGACTTTGAGTCTCTACAATAAACTCTTGTTTTTTCCATTGTCCCTTTTTTCCCATTCCGGTTTGAGGTGCCAGAATTTGAACAATCTTTCCTTTTAAATCCATGGCCATAACTATAATCGATTAGGGTACAAATAAAACCAGTATTTCCGCTACTCGCGAATTCTCTTAAAAAATTTATCCAAAAATTCCTTGCTCTCTGCGGCCTTCACGCCCTTGATTACTTCCGTCTTTGGATGTAATAATGAGCTATTTACCAATGAATAACCTCGTTGAACATCATCCGCACCAAAGACTAATTTTTGCAATTGCGTCCAATGAAGGGCACCAGCACACATTACACAGGGTTCAAGTGTAACAAACAATGTGCATTCATTCAGATATTTTGATCCCAAATAATTTGCCGCAGAGGTGATAGCCAGCATTTCAGCGTGTGCTGTAGCATCCGTTAATTTTTCGGTTTGATTATGGGCTCGTGCTATTATTTTATTTTGACAGACAATAACCGCTCCTACTGGTACTTCGCCAATTTCAAAAGCTTTAACAGCCTCTTTCATCGCCTCTCGCATGAAGTATTCATCGTTGTAAAAATCCATTTCTAACCTATCTCACTTTCACACTCTTCATCATTTGTCTTGCTGTCTCCTGCCAATCTTCTCTTTGGTCTTTAGGACAACTAAAAGAAAATACAAGAGTTCGCTTGGGCTGAACTAAGTATTGAATATAGGTATACTTCAGAATAGGGTCGTCACTGCCAAGTTGCATCTTACTTCCCCGTACATACGATTCAAATTCAAAAAATATGTACTTCTTTTTGTTTACCTCCTGAATACCTTCATCGATAACATCCACTTTGTCGTAGAGATTTATGAGCCCTGCTTTAAAAAATTTGCGAGCAACTTCAAGGTTAGCATCCGGCCACTGAGTGGCTGAGATATTGGCACTAAAGTCCACCACTCTATCTTGATTGGTATAAGCGCCAAGAGGGGCCCGTACGGACGGAAAACGCTGCGCAATATCGTCTGGAGGCATGGGGTAAAAGTCCGCTGGCAGTGAAACAGTAACACCCCCCCCCATCTTGGTCTTCACCAATTTGCTTGGCGCAAAGCCAAAAAGAAGGAAAAGAGATAAGATCCAAAATTTATTCATACCTGATGTAAATGAAATGAACTACAATTAACGTATAACAGCAACCTTTATTAATTTTGCGACCCTGCTTTTCTTTATGCAGGCTCAAATTTAATGAATTTAATATGCTAAGGACTCATACCTGCGGTGAACTGCGTATAGGCGATGTAAACAAACAAGTTACTCTGACCGGATGGGTTCAGCGACTGCGTGATAAAGGAAGTTTGCTGTGGATCGACTTACGAGACCGTTACGGAATCACACAATTATTTTTAGAAGAGGGAAAAACTGACGCATTACTTTTACAGACAGCCAGGCAGCTTGGACGAGAATTTGTTGTCAAAGTGGATGGCATCGCGGTGGAAAGGTTATCGAAGAACGACAAGATGCCTACAGGGGATATTGAAATAAAGATTAGCTCGCTTGAGATTGTTAATGCTTCAAAGACTCCTCCGTTTACTATTGAAGATAACACCGATGGTGGAGATGAACTTCGGATGAAATATCGGTACCTGGATTTAAGAAGAAATCCTGTGCGTGAAAGTCTGCAACTGAGGCATAAGATGGCTCAGCAAACCCGAATCTATCTAGACAGTCTGGATTTCATTGAAGTAGAAACTCCGGTATTGATCAAATCTACTCCAGAAGGTGCCCGCGATTTTGTTGTGCCTTCACGCATGAACCCAGGAGAGTTTTATGCGTTGCCACAATCACCTCAAACTTTCAAACAGCTGTTGATGGTTTCAGGCTTCGACCGCTACTATCAACTTGTAAAATGTTTTCGTGATGAAGATTTACGTGCCGACCGTCAACCTGAGTTTACTCAGATCGACTGTGAGATGGCATTCATCACCCAGGAAGATATTCTCAGCACGTTCGAAGGACTTATACGACACTTGTTCAAAAACGTAAAGGGTATTGACATGCCGACAGTTCCACACTTGAGCTATGCTGATGCCATGAAATACTATGGTTCCGACAAACCCGACACTCGATTTGAGATGAAATTTGTTGAGTTGAATGAAGTAGTGAAAGGCAAAGCCTTTCCTGTTTTTGACAATGCAGCGATAGTGCTTGGCATTTGTGCTAAAGGTTGTGCCAGCTTTACGCGAAAACAATTAGACGAACTGACTGAGTTTGTAAGGAAGCCACAAATTGGAGCAACTGGACTAATTTACGCGCGGTGTGAAGCGAACGGTAAACTAAAATCATCGGTAGATAAATTTTTTGACGAGGAAGCGCTGAGCAAATGGACGCTAAAGTTTAACGCGCAGCCTGGTGACTTAATTCTAATTCTTGCGGGCCCAACTGAAAAAACTCAAAAGGCTTTGGGGGAGTTGCGCTTGCATATAGCTAATCAACTTGGCTTGCGCGATAAAAATAAGTTTTCGGCTCTTTGGGTGATTGACTTTCCTTTGTTGGAATGGAATGAAGAGACAAAACGTTTTCATGCAATGCATCATCCGTTTACATCACCAAAACTGGATGACTTACAATTATTGGATAGCGACCCTGGAAAAGTTCGTGCTAATGCTTACGATATGGTCATCAATGGTACGGAAGTAGGCGGTGGCTCAATCCGTATTCATGACAGACCAACACAACAGCTTATGTTTACCAAACTAGGTTTTAGTGAAGAAGAGGCCAAAAAGCAATTTGGTTTCTTGATGGATGCCTTTGAATTTGGTGCGCCTCCACACGGCGGTATTGCCTTTGGGTTTGACAGGCTTTGCTCACTCTTTGGCGGTGCCGATTCGATCAGAGATTTCATCGCTTTCCCTAAAAATAATTCCGGTCGCGATTTGATGATTGACACGCCCTCAACCATCTCGCAAGAGCAACTAAATGAATTGAATATTATCGTAAAGAATTAAAGGATTTTAGTAATCTCAAAAAATAAATTAAGCATGATTAATCGCTACGCAGGAGAGATACACATCAACCCAATACCCATCTTGCGAAATAATGACTTCAATAATAATGGTCACATTGACGATATTGGAGCTACACTGCGTGAAGCGATGGATGTTAATAAACAAATAAACGAGCGCCTGAAAGGCCTAAAAGCATGGGTGATAGCCGGCCGCTTTTCTGCAACTGTTAACTTCCATTTTGCTGAGGAGGGATTCATACGTGTACAAGGACTATCGGATGCAACTCTGTTGGATCTCAATACAAAGGGTTTGATTAGTTTGTTTGATTTCGCAACTGACAAAAGCTGGGTTAAGAAATACGGTTCACAATTTGGACTTGTGTGGGAAGATGGTAGAGCTATAGAGATATAGTATCTTTTACACTTCAGAACCAAAACATGCAAGTTGTGGGATAATGTTTGTATGCACAATTACTCGTCAGTGGATAATCACGCCTATAAAAAAATAGTTTTATCGCAAGTCCGATTTGAATAACTTGATTAAAAATTTCACCATGTCCCGTTATCTACTACTAATTTCAATTCTGGCGTGGCTTCCCTCTTATTCGCAGAAAACAAAGAAAGTAAATACGCCAACTATTTATTATCCCGATAAGGAATGGGTTCATAAAACTCCGGCAGAAGTGGGAATAAATGAACAACGATTGAAAGAAGCAATTGGCTATGCCATCGCCAACGAGCCAAAGAATCCAAGGAGCATGGAACAAAATCACTATCAATCATTTGGCCGCGAACCATTTGGTGATGCCATTGGCCCCATGAAAGATCGCGGGGCACCAACAGGTATTATCATAAAAAATGGATATATCATTGCCGAATGGGGAGATCCATCTCGGGTTGATATGACACACAGTGTTACGAAAAGTTTTTTATCAACAGTGGTTGGATTGGCATATGATCAAGGTTTGATCAAGAACATTCATGATACCGTGCGTAATTATGTTCCTCCCATTCAGGTATATTCACCATACGCTATCGAAAACAAAGCAGAACATTTTGGAAAGGAGCAAATGCTTTCACTTTTTGAAACCACTCACAA
>JAENVX010000416.1 GCA_016650355.1 Bacteroidia bacterium
CCAGGCATATATTAACCTGGGATCATATGCTTTTCCGCACATAGCATAGTTACCGGCACCGTAAGAATTTCCAATGATGAACGTGAATTTGGGCACCGTTGAATTGGCCATGGCATTCACCATCTTGGCACCATCCTTTATTATACCACCTTGTTCAGCTTTGCTACCTACCATAAAACCACTGACATCCTGCAAAAAAACCAACGGAATTTTTCGTTGATTGCAGTTCATAATAAAGCGGGCCGCTTTGTCAGCAGAATCGGAATAAATAACTCCACCCATTCGCATCTCGCCCTTTTTTGTTTTCACTACTTTTCGTTGGTTAGCAATAACTCCTACTGCCCAGCCATCAACTCGTGCAGTGCCACAGACCAAGGTTTTGCCATAAAGTGATTTGTATTCATCAAACTCTGAATGATCAACGATTCTTTTTATAATCTCCACCATATCATACGGCTTGGTACGTTCGGATGGAAGCAATCCATAAATATCTGATGCCTTCTCTAAAGGAGGTTTAGGTTTTGCACGATCAAATCCTGCCTTTTCAAAAGACCCAACTTTATCAAACAAATTGCGAATGTGATCAAGGCAGGCCTGATCGTTCGGAAATTTATTATCTGTGACACCTGATATTTCACAATGTGTCGTAGCGCCACCCAACGTTTCATTATCGATATCTTCGCCAATGGCGGCTTTTACCAGGTATGAACCGGCTAAAAAAATAGATCCGGTTTTATCCACTATCATGGCCTCGTCAGACATGATCGGTAAATACGCTCCACCCGCAACACAACTTCCCATAATTGCAGCAATCTGGACAATCCCCATGGAAGACATTTTTGCATTATTTCTAAATTGCCTTCCAAAGTGCTCCTTATCGGGAAAGATCTCATCCTGCATGGGAAGGAAAACACCTGCACTGTCTACCAAATAAATAATTGGTAACCGGTTCTCCATTGAAATTTCCTGAGCCCTCAGATTTTTTTTTGCTGTTATTGGAAACCATGCTCCAGCTTTAACTGTGGCATCGTTTGCTACGATTACACATTGCCTGCCCTTTACGTAACCAAGGCCTGTAATCACGCCACCCGAAGGGCAACCACCTTGCTCTTCATACATGCCATCACCTGCAAAAAGACCTACTTCTAAAAACGTTGATCCTTTGTCGGTGACATAGTCAATGCGCTCACGTGCGGTGAGCTTACCTTTCTCGTGCTGGCTTTCGATTTTTTTTTCTCCACCACCCTGCATAGTTTTCTTTGCTTTCGATTTCAGGCGAGAGCAAAGTTGCTTTAGTTGGTCTTCGTTCTTATTAAATTCTAAATCCATTTGAAGTCGGTATTTGGCAATAGGGTGTTAGCAAAAGGGGATGGATACTAATTACCAAGGTCGTTTCAATTCTTAGCTGCTGTTTTCTTTCGCGCTTCCTCTTGTTCCTTTCTATCGCGATCAATTTTCTTCTTGCTCTTTCCTAAGGGTGAAAGAAAATGACCTGGGTTGGCATTAATATTTATGGCAAGACTATCTAAACTTAGTAAAAGTTTATTGAGGTTATTATAAAGCGAGTCCTCCGTCAGCAGCTTGCTAGCAGTATTATCCCCCTTCTTTAGCATCGCGAATGTATTGTTGAGTTCAGTGAGCGTGTGCTGGGCTTTCATAAGGGTCTGATTCA
>JAENVX010000417.1 GCA_016650355.1 Bacteroidia bacterium
ATTTCATACATCTACATTTTCAGCATCGTGGCGGCCTTTATGCTGATCATTGCATGTATCAATTATATCAATTTGGCTACAGCGCGTTCGGCTAACAGAGCAAAGGAAGTTGGTATTCGAAAAGTTATGGGTAGCCAGCGCAATCAGTTGATCGCACAGTTCATTACAGAGTCGGTTGTGGTGGCCATAATTGCTCTCGCAGTTAGTCTCTTGTTAATGTATCTTTTACTTCCTGCATTTAATACACTGGCCAATAAACATATGTCCTTCAATTATGTCTTACAAAAACAAGTACTATTTAGCTTACTCGGCATTGTCTTCTTCACTGGAATAGTGGGAGGCAGCTATCCAGCATTTTATTTGTCAGGGTTTAACCCAGTTAATGTTTTGAAGGGCAAACTATCAGTAAAGGGTGGAAACGTATTCTTTCGCAAGTCGCTTGTCGTGGTCCAATTCTCCCTCAGTATTTTTATGCTCATCTGTACTTTAATAGTTTTTGACCAACTTCAATTTCTTCGAAACAAAGATCTAGGGTTTGATAAAGAGCGGGTTGTAAGGATTCGTCTTTCAGGGCGTGAACAATTGAGACAATCACAAAACTTCGTTAACAAACTAAAGCAGTCGACAGGGGTGGCTGGTGTGGGCATGGCAAACTCTTCACCAGGCCAAGGTATTGGCAAATCGTTGTTTCAGGTGGAGGATGGCGAGGGTAAAATGGTGCAACGTGGAGTGGATCTTTATTCGGCTGATTATGATTTTGTGAAAACGATGGGGATGGAGATCGTGCAAGGCCGAGACTTCTCACGAGATGTAGCAAGTGATACCACATATGCCGTATTAGCCAATGAAAGTATGGTAAAAAGAATGGGCTGGAAGGACCCTATAGGAAGACGATTTACTGATGGAACTGATGGGGGTTATGAAAAGAGAGTGGTAGGTGTAATTAAAGACTATCATCAAAACTCATTGTACGATCCGATTGAACCACTCATTATTTTGCTAGACAAAGACAATAACTATGTTTTTGTGCGCACGGAGCCTGGAGATGTAAAGGAATCACTCGCCAACGTTGAAAAATCATGGAAGGAAATATTTCCTAATCATGCCTTCGAATATAAATTTTTAGATCAGGATTTTGATTCACAATACAAGGGAGATCAAAAGCGCAGCCAAATTTTTATGGCCTTTTCTGGATTAACAATTATCATAGCATGTCTTGGATTGCTGGGCCTTGCTGCTTTTTCAACACAGCAGCGAACCAAAGAGATAGGGGTACGCAAAGTAGTAGGAGCAAGTGTTCGGGGCCTGGTGATGTTGGTGTCTTCAGAGTTTTTTATCCTCGTTGCCATTGCGGTTGTGTTGGCGTTTCCAGCGGCATGGTACTTTACAGACAAGTGGCTCCAGAATTTTGCTTTTAGAATTCAATTGGAGGAGGAATGGCTGACATTTCTGTTGTCCGCACTAATCGCTTTTGTAATAACTTCAACTACAGTTGGCTATCATGTTGTAAGGGCATCATTAGCTAATCCGGTTCACGCCTTACGCGATGAGTAGTACTATTTCGGAAAACTGAATTTAAAGTAGATAAGTACTAAACTAAGTGAGCCTACTACGCAATTGGCAATAATCACAGGCCAAAGCATAAGCGAGATTGCGTAAAACAGCCAAATGATTGTGCTGGTAAGCACTATCAAGATCATTGTAAGGCTTAGATCTCCAACACTTTTGGATTTCCACGCTTTGTATACCTGTGGAATAAAGGTGACCCCACTAAGAAAGGCACCCGTATGTCCTGCAATTTCTATCCAATTCATTTGTATTTCTTTAAAAGTGTTTTAGTATTTGACTGGTAAACTTAGGTAATGCAGCATCAACACCTAGTTAAATCCTCGCTGGCGTTTGGCTTCAAAGATGACAACTGCAGCGGCTGTTGAAACGTTCATTGAATCAATCTTTCCTCCCATGGGGATAATAATATTAGCCGTTGCATTATTTACCCAAACATCCGAAAGCCCGGTGGCCTCGGTGCCCATAACAATGGCGGAGGGTTGTGTAAAATTTATTTCATGATAGGGCTTTGAAGCTTTCAGATAGGTACAAAAAATATTGACACCACATTTTTTTAGCCAAGTAATCGTTTCCTCAGATGTTGCAGAAGCGATTTGTTTGGTGAACACGCAACCTACACTTGAACGGATTACATTAGGGTTATAAAAATCAGTCTGAGGATCGCAGATAACGACCGCATCTACCCCAGCGGCATCAGCTGTTCGAAGAATAGCCCCCAGATTTCCAGGCTTTTCCACGGATTCGAGAATAAGTATCAATGGATTTTTACTCAGTGTAAGTTCCTCCAGGCTGTGACTTTTCTGTTCAGCTACGGCAATCATGCCACCTGAACTTTCTCGTACAGCAATTTTTTCAAAAACATCTTTCGAGACTGGTATTAATAGTTTGTCCTGTTCAAAGAGAAATTCAGAATCTTCTTTGTTGATGATGTCTTCACAAAAAAAGATATTGCCAATTTTATAGCCGGCTTCCAGTGCAAGTTTTATTTCCCTGCTTCCCTCCACCAGGAATAGTTGCTGTTTTCTTCTTTCCCTTGGCTTCTCCAGAGCAAGCAGACTTTTGATTTTTGGATTTTGATTGCTGGTAATAAGAAAATGCATAGCTATTCCAATATTCAACATTCAAAATTTAAGATCAAAGTTGAGCAATCTTGTTATTTTTGAATCTTTATGTCCAAACTTTGAACCTGAAACTACTACACCCTTCTTCCTGGCAAGACTATGAATTGATCGACTCTGGCAATTTTGAAAAGCTGGAGCGGTTTGGAAAGTTTACTTTAATTCGACCTGAGCCACAAGCAATTTGGGAGAGGACATTGACGGATGACGAATGGAATAGACTAGCTCATGCTCGTTTTGATCGTGAACAAAAAGATATGTACCGCTCCACCGAAGATGTAAAAGGAGGCTGGGGTAAAAAACCAAATGTGTCTGAGAGCTGGAATGTAAACTATCAATACAATGACCTTAAGTTGATTCTGCGGTTGGCTCTTACGGGCTTTGGTCACGTTGGCGTTTTTCCAGAGCAGGGTACAAACTGGAATTTTATTTACGACACGGTAAAAAGTTGGAATATAGCAAAGCCAAAGGTCTTGAATTTATTTGCCTACACCGGAGCTGCTTCGGTGGTTGCTAAATCAGCCGGAGCTGATGTTACGCATGTTGATGCATCGCGACCGGGTATAAACTGGGCTAATGAAAACATGCGGCTCAATAACTTAAATGATATTCGCTGGGTGTATGAAGATGCATTGAAATTTGTGAAACGTGAAGTGAAACGGGGAAACAAATACAATGGAATCATTATGGATCCTCCGCCTTATGGTCGCGGTCCTGATGGAGAAAAATGGACACTGCAAGAGAAACTGAATGAGCTAATTCAACTCAGTAGTCAACTACTCGAAAAACAAAACTGTTTTTTTATTTTAAATATGTATGCGGTGGGGCTTTCAGCTTTAGTTGGACTTAATGTTGCGCAAACTCATTTCAAAATTGCAAATCCTGAATATGGAGAATTCTTTCTCAAATCAAAAAACGGAAATGATTTGCCTATGGGTACATTTTTGAGATTTAAGATATAGGCATCACAATTTTAAACTTACGCCAAAAGAGAATATTCTTGAAGGCAGATAATTACCCCTTTGCTCAATTCCAGAAGTGAAGGGGCTTTGATTTATTGAATAGGTCGTTTGTCCCTTCAAAGTCGGATTCTCTAAAGCTACCTCGGGATCCATGC
>JAENVX010000418.1 GCA_016650355.1 Bacteroidia bacterium
AATTGAAAAACTATTTCAATTAATCGATTTCGAGAGTAAAGTATTAGTGCGGTAAAAACAGGGATGATAATCAGCAACACAGCTGAATAGGCAGATGCGTTGAGGAATGTTGGCACTCCCTGCACGATAAAATCAACAACTTTTCCTCCAAATTCTAACGTCCATTTATTTTGTTGCGCTTCCGTTATGGAAAAGGAGCTAACCAAAGCTTGAGTTAAATCAGCAACGAGTTGGCGCACCTTTAATTGAAGGGTTGGCCATTCTCTAAGGAACAAGCTAACCTGGTTTGCCAGAAGCAAAGCGATAATACTTGTTAAAAGCAGGAGAAGAAGAAGGCCAATAAAAATGGCCGTAGCACGGCCTATTCCTTTCCGTTCAAGCCAAATGCAAATTGGATATAAAATAAAACTAATGAGGGCCGCAAAGCTTAGCGGCACAAATAGATCACGACCCAGATAGAGAATAATCGATCCGTATAGTATGTATTGCATGACACGCAGATACTGATCTTTTCCGTCTTGGTTTAATGCATTATACCTTGTTAGCGGGAACCTCATTTTTTGTATCAACTTTCAATTAAAGGGTGCGAATCATCCAATTGATAACCTAATGCAAGGTAGCTATTGTTGCTGGTATTCAGGCGGTGTGTATTTGGTCATTGGCATGATAATAATCATTTATTTTTCGGATGACCATCATTTTAAAGTGCTTATTGAAATTCTAGTTTTATTATTAAACTTAGTACCTGCTGAAAGCACTGTGAACCTTGTTAGCTGTTATATTTACTTTAAACCATAAGTATGAAAAATATATTAGTGCCAACGGATTTTTCAGCATGTGCGCAAAATGCTGCCAGGGCGGCTATCATGTTGGCTGCACAAGCAAAGGCAGACATTCACTTTCTTCATATTATGCCAGGCACTGGTGAGGAGGTGCATGTACCAAGGGTATCAAAAATTCCTATTCATAATTCGCAGGAAGAACATGCTAATAATGAGCTAAATTTATTGGTAGCAAGTGCTTCTCAAGGCGGGCTAAAGGCATTTCCGATGTTGGTTTTTGATAAAGGCAATGAGCGTATTGAAAATTACGTTAAACGACTTAATATTGATTTAATTATCATGGGCTCTCACGGAGCAACCGGTATCCGGGAGTTAATAATAGGTTCTAACACGCAACGTGTGGTTCGCAATTCATCTGTGCCCGTGCTGGTAATAAAAAGGACAATATCCGTTCAATTAAAAATAAAAAGCATCGTCTTCGCTTCTACCTTCAAAGAAGATGTCTCGAAGGCCTTTGAGTTCGTGGTAAATTTGGCTCAACTATTTAAATCTTCAGTCGACATACTTTTTATAAATTTTATTGATAAAATGACCGATGAAGAAAGTATTGAGGACATTGTCCAAAATCTTACAAAGCGTTACCCTAATGTTTCCTTTACAAGCAGCACAGCTGAAGCAAACGATAAAGAGTGGGGGATACATCAATTTATTGAGATGGTAAATGCTGACATGGTAGCGTTGACTACCTATGACAAAACAGGTTTTCTTGGAAGGCGAAGCGTAGCAGAGGATATGGTGAATCATGAGGAGATTCCCGTGCTGGTAATTGGGAATGTTAATTAAGTTTTGATCGTTGGTCAAATACTATTTTTCCTTTGATGATCGTCAATTCTATATTGATGTTATCATCAAATAATACAATGTCAGCGTCTTTTCCTGGCGTTATCGAGCCCTTAGAATCTGAAACATTGAGAATCCTGGCGGGAGTACTCGTTATCATTTGAACAGCTTGAAGTAAGGGAACATCAGCCATAAACACCAAGTTTCTAACTAATCGATCTGCGGTTGCAACACTTCCTGCAAAGGCACTGCGATCTGGTAATTTTGCCACACCATCTTCCACAATAACTTTCAGTCCGTTGTGAATACTTCCAAGTATACTATCACCAGGAGGCATTCCGGCTGCACGCATGGCATCTGTAATTAATGCTGTTCGTTCGGCCCCTTTAATTTTATAAACCAATTTAAGCAAAGGAGCAGGAAGATGGATTCCATCGGCAATTATTTCAACATCCATTTCATCAATGATGTAAGCACTCTCAATTACCCCAGCAAAACGAAAAGCATTTCTTCTTGTAACGCCAGACATTCCGGAATATAAATGCGTAGCGAGCGTATAGCCATTTTCAAAAGCAAGCAATACATCCTCATAGATCGCATCGGTATGAGCGACTGCAGGAAGCACACCCTTTGATTTCATATACTGCCCGAATTCAATTGCTCCCTTTAATTCTGGCGCAGCACTCCAACGCTTGATAGAAGATGAACGAGACAGGATATCTTTATATTCTTCAGGATTTGGATCTCTTATATATTTTGGATCTTGTGCGCCACGTTGATTCATTGCAAAATAAGGTCCTTCTAGATGAAGGCCCAGGAACTGGGCTCCACTTATATTATTTCGATTCGCATCTTCATAGATAGCTAACGTTTGTAACAATTCTTCTCTACTGCTGGATAATGTGGTTGGCAACATGGATGTTGTTCCATAATGTGCATGTGTTGTAGCAATTTTAAGAAAAGCTTCCTCCGTGCCGTCCATAAAATCATGTCCACCACCTCCATGCACATGTATATCGATGAAACCAGGAGCTATATATTTGCCGTTAGCATTTATTTCTATAGCACCCTCTACTTCAATATTTTTTTCCGCGACTTCTATAATTGTACTCTCTTTAATCAAAATGCATCCTTCAGATATTATTCTGTAGGGAGTAATGATTTTGCCGTTAAATATTTTCAGTAATTGTTGATTCACACAGTGAAATTAAATTGTCCATCGCCTTATGCGGTGACCATAAAAGGCATAAAACACAAGGTAAAGATAACATGGAAATAATACCCAATAGGCAACTCTGGTATTATATAGATCAGCAAAGTAGCCATAGAATAAAGGCAGAATAGCATTGCCACATAAACCCATAATCATAATGGAAGCACCTAGTTTTGTAAACCGCCCTAACCCATCTAAAGCCAGTGGCCACATACCAGCCCAGACTAATGAATTGGCTAACCCCAGCAACACCACGAACCAAATGGAAATATCAACGTCATGGTTTAGAAAAGTTACCTGTCCTCTCACATAGATAATAAGTAGCGTAAGGATTGTTCCCAAACTCGTACAGATTCGTAAAGCATTTACCTGACGAATGAATTTTGGTATACAAATAATTCCAAGGATATACCCGCAAATGGTTGCAAAAAGTGTATACGATGGAAATACCTTTGCTTCCATCAGATTAATTTTCATAGAATCAGCGTAACCAATGATGGTGTCGATTGCAATTACTTGTGTGCCTACATGCAGAAAAATTCCGATCGCACCCAATATCAAATGTGGAAACTGGAAGATACTTTTTTTAGCGGAGTTAGCGAAGGCTACTTCAGCACTTTCCTGCTCGGTGTTGATTTCGGGGAGGGGAGAGAAACGAACCATTAATCCTAAAAGAAATAAAACCAGTCCTACAACGACATAAGGAGGTATTACTCTTAAAATCAATTCATCCAAAGCAGCATTTCTTTCCAGGTCACTCATCGCTCCCAGTGCTTTAAATAAATCCGTGTCGGTTGCTTTCAGTACCACCGCAGCGAATGCAATAGGAGCGAGAATGCCAGCACCTTTGTTAAAGATTCCCATGATGCTGATGCGCTGGGCTGCCCTTTCAATGGGTCCGAGAATAGTGATGTACGGATTCGCTGCAGTTTGAAGAATGGAAAGTCCAGTTCCTATAGTGAATAATCCGACAAGAAATATTTCGTAGGTACGCGTTAAAGCTGCGGGCACGAATATAAAAGCACCTAATGCCATTGCCCAAAATCCCACCATCATACCTTTTTTGAATCCAACCTTCTTCAGCAGGAATGAAGAAGGAACAGACATAATAAAGTAGGAAATATAAAAAGCAAAAGTGACGAGGTAAGCTTTGAAATTAGTAAGCTCACATGCTATTTTAAAATAAGGGATTAGAATAGCATTAACCCAGGAGACAAATCCAAAAATAAAGAATAGCAGACCGATGATTAGAATTGAAATGATCGAATTCCGTTGGGTCAATGATTTTAGCTCTATGGTCTCTGCAGGTTTGTTACTCATTTTTCATTGATCGTACTCTGATTAACGTATCATCCATTATTAAAATGAATTTGTAAACAGGTAGATCTAACTGGCACAAGTCAGCATTCCTCTAAAATGACCAACGCTCTCGGCAAGGCCAAGTCCGGGGTCTCCTTTTTGCTCGTATTCCAAACTACAGGTTCCGGAATATCCAGACTCGTCCAAGGCTTTGATAAAGCTTATAAAATTCATTTTACCATGACCATTAATAACAGTGTTACCTTTCTCAACAGGTGAATCAACATCTTTAATGTGCATGTCAAAAATGCGGTCTTTGTATTTCAGTAGCATTGCTGCGGGGTCGTTGCCACAGCGAAAGCTATGCCCTATATCAAGGCAAATACCCATGCGTGGATCCATAGCCTGAATTTTTTCAAAAATTTTATCGATGTCGGGGAAGAGCTTGTCTTCAGGACCATGATTGTGAATGGCAACTTTAATGTTGTATTCCTTCGCCTTCTTTTCAACATAACTAAGCACTCCATATGCCGGGGCAGCAATGATAATTTTCACTCCGGCCAATTGGGCATAGCTAAAGGCGTTGTCAACTTCTTTTTCAGTCTTCAGGTAAATTACTCCAAGTCCGTAGACCACTATTCCTGCCGCTTTAAACTTTCCGATAACTTCATCGGTTTGCTGTTTGTTACTTTCATAAGGCAATTGAAAGTTTTTTAAGGAGATATTTTTTACCTCTATTGCATTCATTACTTCAATAATCTTGTCGATGTTATTATTGTATGCCAGGAAGGTATAACCAGCAATGCCAATGTTGAATGAACGTTTGACATTCGCAAAAGGCTTTGCGGCAACCTGTGTTTGCAGTAGGGGTATTGAGGCTAATGCACTCACTCCTGCCAGTTTTACAAAATCCCGTCTGGTTGTCATATTGCTTTTAATTTATGGTTCAATTTATGAATTACTTGCGAACTTTCTCTGAAAGTAGTGACGCGGACGCATTATCCAAAAAACAATTGCAATTAGGATGCAATTGCAAAGACGTTGCCGGAAATAAATTGCTTACCTGATTTCCTATGGAATTTTTAACAGCCATTGCTTTTCTTTGATCGGGAACGGAGCAAATAATATTCGCTGATTTTAGAATTTGTTTTACTGACATGCTTATCGCACTCCCAGGCACTTCACCTAAACTGTTAAACCAACCTTCACCGAGTTGTTGTTTACGGCAGGCCTCATCCAACTCAACAACGATGTAAGGTTCTTCCGTTTCAAAATCTGCCGGTGGATCATTGAAGGCCAGGTGTCCGTTTTCTCCAATCCCAACTAAGGCGACATCAATTGGTTGCTTGCTTATTAAGTCTCCCAATCGTTTACATTCACTTCTCGAATCAGCTTCCCCATTTATTAGATGAACAGCTTTTAGCTCACCTACTTTTGATAGAAATCTTTCTTTCAGATATTTTCTGAAGCTAGCGCCATGCGTTATGGGTAGGCCGATGTATTCATCCAGATGAAACATGACTACTTTACTCCAATCAATATCGCGAACTGCAATCAGTTGATTAAGTGTTTCAAACTGGCTTGCACCCGTAGCTAATATGATATTTGCCTGACCCTTTGATGAAATAGCTTTTTGAATCAATGCTGCTGCGGCAACCCCAGCAGCATTCCCCAATTTATGTGGGCTTTGCAAAACGTGAATGTTCATTAAAAACGACTTATAGGTAGCGAGAGGTTTATCAAAAGTTATGCTATTTCAATGACACTTTAGTATTACCACCTTTTTGAAGGAGAACATCAACAGGTACATTGGTTTTCCAGGAACCAGAAGTAAAATCAGGGACATCAACGGAACTGGATCGATTCGCAACTGACTTTTCACTCAACGGTGCTACAGCACTCCATGCCGCAGCATCATACACATCAATATCAAGGGGCAAGCCGTTTCTTAAACAATCAATCAATCTCCAGTCCATTAAAAAATCCATACCTCCATGCCCACCAATTTGTTTCGCCATCTCACCTACTCTTCTGACAATTGGAGGTGAATACTTTTCTTCCACCGATTTAAATTCGGCCTCAGATAACCAACCTTGATGATCTGTTGAAATGCGACCTGGCTCTGGATATTTTAAGGCTGTTCCTTTTGTGCCGCTAACCAGGTGAATGCGTGAATAAGGCCTTGG
>JAENVX010000419.1 GCA_016650355.1 Bacteroidia bacterium
CCACAAGGCCAACCATAAAAATCCGATAGCTCCGATTATTATAAACGCAGCCTCCCAGCCCCAATGTCTGTAAATCCAAGGTACGGTAAGCGGTGCCAGTATTGCACCGATGTTAGTACCTGAATTAAAAATACCCGTTGCAAAAGAACGCTCGTGCTTTGGGAAATATTCAGCTGTTGCTTTAATAGCAGCTGGAAAGTTTCCTGATTCGCCCAACGCCAGCACTGCCCTCGAAAACATAAAGCCTAATACTGAAACTGAAAAAGTAGTAATTCCTACCCAACCTAACACAGAAGAAATACCTTCGCCAATGGGAATGGCAAATGCATGAACCAACGCCCCAACAGACCAAACAATAATAGCTACCGCATATCCCCAGCGAGTACCCAATTTATCAACCAGTCGGCCGACAAATAACATGGTAACCGCATAAGTAAATTGAAAGACCGCAGTAATGTTTGCGTAATCTGTATTCGTCCAGCCAAAAATTTCCTCTAGTCGTGGTTGAAGCAAACTCAACACTTGCCGGTCGAGATAGTTTACCGTAGTGGCAAAGAACACAAGCGCACAAATGGTCCACCTATACTTTCCGATTGGTTGATTACCCGTTTTTAGATTTTCCAATTGTTGATTGTTTAGTTGTCAGTTTGTTTTCCTTCTTAACAGACTCTTAAAGAAGACTAACCATTCAAATGGTATTAAAACTATTTTCTAATTTTTTTTATAATCTCTAAGGCATCAGTAACGCCTTGTTGAAGCTTTGCCCAATTTTTAGTTTCTATTATTTCTTTCGATATCAACTGAGAACCCATACCCACACAAACAACTCCAGCTTTGAACCAGGCAGATAAATTCGCCTCTGTTGGTTCAACGCCACCTGTTGGCATCAATTGCAAGCCAGGTACTACTGGCATAACAGACGATACAAAGCCAGGGCCTAAAACTGAGCCTGGAAAAATCTTGATAACAGCAGCGCCTAAATCTTTAGCTGTTACAATTTCCGTGAGCGTTGCGCAGCCCGGTATCCATAATCTATTATTCTGTTTGCAAACTACCGCCATCTCCGCCTTTAAAATAGGCGACACTATAAAATGCGCACCAGCATCACAATATTTCTGGGTAATCTCGGCATTCATGAGCGTGCCAATGCCGACCATCAAATCCGGATATTGTTCGGCATGCTTTAATAGTTGAGTGAATACCTCAAAGGCATTTCCACCTCTATTCGTAAACTCAAAAACGCGCACACCTCCTTTGTAAGAAGCGTCCAGAACTGCTTTGGCTACGTCTATAACAGCATGATAAAAAACGGGGATCATGCCCGATGCCTTCATTGCTTGTTGTATTGTTTCTGTTGAAAATGTTTTCATTTCTATCTTTTTGTGTCGTTATCGAGAAACTCTTCCGGAAGCATCTCCCTGCATTAATTTTTCTACCTCATCAATTGTGACAAGGTTAAAGTCTCCTTTAATGGTATGCTTTAGGCATGACGCAGCCACTGCAAAGTTTAATGCCTTTTGATCATCCTTTGGGTAGGTAATCAAACCATATATCAATCCTCCCATAAATGAATCTCCACCACCTACACGGTCTACAATGTGTGTAATCTGGTATGTCGGAGCCTCCAGTATTTTTTTTCCATCCCACAAAACACCTGACCATGTATTATGACTGGCACTTACGGAGCCTCTCAACGTGATGATCACCTTTTTCGCTTTTGGAAATTTTGCCATTAATTGTTTTCCCACTGATTCATATGCTGCTCCCTCAACATGTCCCGATTTTACATCAACGCCTTCAGGCTTAATGCCAAATACCATGTCTGCATCTTCTTCATTTCCTAAAATGATATCGCAGTGACTGACTAATTTTTCCATCACCTCACCTGCAGATTTTCCCCACTTCCATAATTTGTTTCTAAAATTTAAATCGGTGGAAACTGTTATGCCTCGCTTCGAAGCCGCTTCACATGCTTCAAGGCAAACATCCGCTGCACCTTCCGAAACGGCAGGTGTAATACCCGTCCAATGAAACCATGAAGCATCTTGGAATGCTTTATCCCAATCAATAGATCCTTTCTTCAATTTAGCAAAGGCACTGTTTGCCCTGTCGTATATCACTTTACTTCCGCGGCTAACTGCACCTGCTTCAAGGTAGTAAACTCCTATCCTATCTCCCCCTCGAGTAATCAGAGAGGTGTCAACATCAAGCGACTTTAATGAGGCAATAGCCGCATCGCCCAAATCATTTTTTGGCAAACTGGTCACAAAACTTGCAGCGATTCCATAGTTAGCAAGAGAGACTGCAACATTTGCTTCTCCGCCCCCGTAGGTTGCTTCGAATTCAGAAGCTTGACCAAATCTAAGATAGCCTGGTGTCGCAAGCCTAAGCATAATTTCACCGAATGTTATTACTTTGTTTTTCATTTTACTATGTACTGGTTTGTTAAGTATAGTTAATTGAGATCTAATTTAAATTATTCATGTCGATCCAATAGGGTTGGCTGGTCGTCCGGTCTTCGACATCCACATTTAAGAAATCTTTAAACTCCTTAATTCCCTTAAGTAAATCCGTCCGATCTGTCTTGGTTAACAAATCGAGAGAGTCAAGTTGATCAAAGAGTAATGTACCTGTGTAATCCGCCCAATCCAATTGTCGTGATCGTGATCTTGTGTTTATCGTCTGCGCATAAGCGCCTTTCGTAATCACAATTCTATCAATTTTAGTAAACTTTTTCTTCTCCATATTTACTGGTAGCCACAAAATAGATAAATAGTCTGAGTATACTTTCTTACCAAGGTCTATTTCAGTCACATAATTACTTGTGAGTATTATGGCTGCAACTAAAATCAATATTCCACCAAATACTGAGTAACTCAGCACGATCAGGTAAATTCCACCACCAGCAAGTAAAGGAGTTATATACTTTAAGCCAGTGGGAAAATACGGAATCGTAATTTTTTTAATCATGCGCTCTTAAAGCCTACAATTTAAACTCCTGCAAATGCACTAAACCCACCATCCACTGGCACGACAATACCTGTAACAAATTTTGAGGCATCCGAGCACAACCAAATAAGCGTTCCTGATAATTCATCTGCTTCTCCAAATCTATTAAAAGGGGTACTGTGGATAATTGACTCGCCCCTTGCCGTTAAACTTCCATCTGAGTTCGTTAAAAGTGTTCTGTTTTGTTCTGTTAAGAAAAATCCGGGGGCAATTGAGTTGACACGAATTCCTTCACCATATTTTTTTGCCATTTCTACTGCTAGCCACATCGTAAAATTGCTGATCGCTGCTTTTGCAGCTGAATAACCAACTACCCGGGTTATTGGCCGAAAAGCCGACATGGAAGAAATATTAATGATAACACCTGCCTTTTTCTTAATTATCGGTTCGCCAAAAATCTGTGAGGGTAGCACTGTTCCGGTTAAATTCAAGTCTACTACTTTTTGAAAGTCATCAATCTTTAGATTCAAAAAGCTTTTATCAGGCGGGATCGTAGCGCCTGGCATATTTCCACCAGCAGCATTTACAAGGATATCTATAGATCCGAATTGATTTAAAATAGTCTCTCTTGCTTCCAGAAGTTGTTGCTTCTGAAGAACATCTGCTGAAATTCCAATCGCCTCTCCTCCACTTTTTATGATTTCACTCGCCAAGGTATCTGCAGCTTCTTTTCTTCTTCCTAAAATGGCAACCTTCGCGCCTGCCATCGCAAGGGCTTTACACATTACACCACCCAGAACTCCGGTTCCTCCTGTGACTACAGCAATTTTACCTTTCAGACTATAAAGATTAACTAAATTCGACATACTTGATTTATATTTTTATGGCTGTGCGAAGCCGGTTGCTTTCATAACAAGCTTCAATAAGTTTAATTACATCTCGTGATTCTTCCGGCTTCACCGCCAACGGTTTGCCCTCTCGAATTACCTCGTATACGTTTTGATAGAATCCATTATAATTACCTGGTATGGTTTCAATTTTGCCTTCAATATGTACACCATCAATAACTGTGTTGAGCTTGCCCCAAGCTTCTTTAGGTTCCACAGCCCAGCCAGGAGAGCCCGGCACCTTTCCATCTTTTAAATCCTGCTCCTGCAAGTCTGTACCATACTTTGTGAATGACCCATCCGTCCCGTGAAGTATATATCGGGGTCCTTGTTCGCGTACCAAATAACTTGACTTAACGATTGCATGAAATCCATCATATTGCAAACGTATATCATAAAAATCATCAACTTGTCCGCCTGGGCGCTGTATGCCAACTCGTGCATCTACCTCCTGTGGCATTCCAAAAAGAAGGAGTACCTGATCTAACATGTGTGATCCGAGATTGTATAAAATGCCAGTGCCTATTGCTTTCTCTTCTTTCCATGTATTAGGCTCAATGTAATTTCGGAAGCGATCATAGTGGGCTTCAAATTCAACAAGCTTACCCAACAGTTTTTTATCAATTACTTTCTTCACCGTGAGAAAGTCACCATCCCATCTGCGACTTTGGAATACGGTAAGAGTTTTACCCTTTGTTTTTGCCAGTTGAATTAATTTATTAGCCTCTGCTTCACTAACCGTAAATGGTTTTTCAACAATTATATGTTTGCCTGCTTCCAACGCTTTGCGACTAAACTCATAATGAGTTTCATTCGGAGTATTGACAACAACCAACTCAATCGAGGGGTCATTTAGTACCTCATCAACACGCTGTACTATTTTTGCTTTCGGAAATAAAGCTGGAGCAACGGAAGATTTCCGCTGAACAATTGTAGTGAGATTAAACTGAGGATGAACCTTGATTAGTGGACCATGAAAAACGAGCCCAGACATGCCATAGGAAAGCAAAGCGGTAGAAATGGGTGTATTAGTCATCGACTTTAGGTAAGAATAAGAATAGAAATAAATCAGAATACAATAACTTCAAAAATAAGGTAAAACAAGTAACTTGCGCAATCGATTGCTCATTAATGTCATTAATTTATGTCAAAAAAGTTCCTAAGAATACACCCTTCTGATAATGTGTTGGTCGCACTCACCGATCTAAAAGCTGGAGAAAAATTATCTGAAAACGAAAAGACGATTGTTTTAAAAGATGCGGTTCAGGCTAAACATAAGTTTGCAGAAAACGAACTGAAGCCAGAAGATGAAATACTTATGTATGGCGTAGTAGTTGGTAAAGCGCTCTCAACGATACCGGTGGGAGGAGCTATCGGAACGCATAACGTTAAACACAAGTCAAATTCTTTTGCAGGAAGGTCAGGAACATTTCAGTGGAATGCGCCAGATGTTTCTCGTTGGAAGGAAAAAAAATTTCTAGGATATCACCGGGCTGATGGGCAAGTAGGAACAGCCAACTACTGGGTGGTATTACCATTGGTTTTTTGCGAGAACAGAAATGTAAATGTAATTCGTGAAGCATTTGAAGAAGGACTCGGCTTCAGTAAAAAAAATACCTATAAAGAGTTTGTAAAAGAATTGGTAAAATTATATCGAGATGGGAAAACCGATACAATACAATCACTCAACATCAGTCAAAGTATATCTGAGTCCAGTGCGAAGATTTTCAAGAATATCGATGGTATTAAGTTCCTGACTCACGAAGGAGGCTGCGGAGGAACTCGTCAGGATTCAGAGGCCTTGTGTGCGTTATTAGCAGGATACATTAATAACCCTAATGTAGCAGGAGCAACCGTTTTGAGTTTAGGTTGCCAAAATGCACAGGTCAGTATTTTGCAGGAAAAGCTTGCGCAAATTAATCCCAATTTTAAAAAGCCTCTTATTGTATTGGAGCAGCAAAAAGAAGGAACCGAGCTAGAACTTCTTGAACAAGCTATCCGCAAAACTTTTATAGGAATTGCAGAAGCCAACAAAATGCAACGCAAACCGGCATCTCTTAGTAAACTTGTAATAGGACTGGAATGCGGTGGCTCTGATGGATTCTCCGGCATATCGGCAAACCCCTCTGTCGGCCACGCCTCAGATTTAGTTGTGGCCTTGGGTGGAACAACTATACTTTCGGAATTTCCTGAACTCTGCGGGGTAGAACAAGAGTTGATTAACCGTACTGCTGACGATAAAACAGCAAATCGATTTGCCGAGTTAATGAGATCATACTCTAAAGCTGCGGAGGCAGTGGGTTCTGGATTTGATATGAATCCTTCGCCAGGAAATATTAAAGATGGTTTGATCACGGATGCAATGAAGTCAGCTGGCGCAGCAAAAAAGGGTGGTACATCACCTGTTGCCGATGTTTTAGATTACACTGAGTATGTCAGGCGACCTGGATTAAATCTATTGTGTACACCTGGCAATGATGTGGAAAGTACAACGGCTATGGCAGGATCTGGTGCTACCGTTATGCTTTTTACCACCGGCCTAGGCACGCCTACTGGCAACCCGATAGCTCAGGTCATAAAGGTATCATCCAATACAAAGCTCGCACAAAAAATGTCCGATATCATTGATGTGGATTGCGGCCCTGTCATCTCCGGAGAGAAAACCATTGAGCAGATGGGGGAAGCAATTCTTGATCATATCATTGCTGTAGCTAGTGGGCTTATAATACCAAAAGCTGTTATATTAAATCAGGATGATTTTATTCCTTGGAAGCGAGGAGTCTCTTTATAATAATAAATTGATCAAACTGTCTAGGTATCCAATAATTCTATTGTAAAAATTCTTCCCGAATTGGACTGAAGCTATCTATCAGTTTTACTGTTTTACTGAGTAATTGAACGGTATGTTTCTTATTAGGAAGAACCCAAAACATATCACCAGCAGATAGAATCTGGTCAGGTTCGCCTTCACAGAAAAAAATAAATTCACCTTCGGCTACATACGTTGTCTGTTCGTGCACATGAAAATGTGCTGGTTCTGGTTCAGACCATGGGCCGTTGTCGAAATCAATGACTACCAGCATGAGCTTCTCTGCATGAACAAGCCTTCTTGTTACTCCAGGCTTTACAATCGTTGATTTAGCCTCCTTTACTTTTAATACCGGCATATTCTATTTATTCATTTCTACATACAGCTAAATACTTCAACACGCTAAACGTTTATCCAACCACAATGAAATCCCACATGGCCAAACGCCATATACGGGAATTGAATTATCGCCTAAACGCGCAATCGATTGCCTATTTATACAATTTTCTTATTCGAGCAAATAGAAATAACAAATTAACTCTACTTAGTTCGCAAATCAGTCCATTTACATCATCCACAAAAGACTTTGCTTCTCAGTAAGAATATCAAAACAGGTCATAATAGCAGGCTTTTACCGTACCTTTTTTTATTATATTGCGCAAACGATTACGCATAGAAATGAACGATTGCCGATACGCTATTCACCCAGACCATTTTAAAGAACTTGACTCAGATCAACTTCGAAATGCTTTCTTAGTAGATGCCCTTTTTGAGGATGACCTAGTGTGTACAACCTACTCACATTTCGACAGATTAATCATGGGAGGCGTAAAACCTGTTACAAAATCTTTACCCCTACCACAACTGGATTCATTAAAATCAGATTTCTTTCTTCAGCGAAGAGAAATTGGGATTATTAATGTGGGAGGCCCTGGGAAAGTTTCTGTGGATGGAAATGAATATTCCCTTCTTTACAAAGAAGCGCTCTATATCGGTCGAGGAACCAAAGAGGTGATCTTTCAGTATGATAAAAATTCAAATCCACTTTACTATTTTAATTCGGCTCCCGCTCACGCTGCATACCCTACCCGTAAAGTTTCACTGTCGGAAGCTGAAACGGTAGAAATGGGCTCATTGGAAACTTCCAACCATCGCACCATAAGGAAACTACTGGTCAATAGCGTTCTGCCCACTTGTCAACTGCAGATGGGGTTAACCGAATTAATGAAAGGAAGTGTGTGGAACACTATGCCACCCCATACACACGATAGACGGATGGAAGCATACTTCTACTTTGAAGTCCCGGAAAATCAAACCGTAAGTCATTTTATGGGCAAACCTGACGAGACACGCCATATCTGGGTAAAGAACAATCAAGCTGTAATTTCTCCATCTTGGTCAATTCATTGCGGAGCAGGCACAAGCAATTACACGTTTATATGGGGCATGGCGGGTGAGAACCTAGACTATAGTGATATGGACACCGTGAAACCCACTGAACTAAAGTAACAAATGAATTTATTCAACCTGAAGGGTAAGCGCACCTTGATAACTGGTGGTACATGAAAAGAGAGCGAGTAACAATTCATGATATTGCGAAGATGCTTAATATTACTGCCTCTACAGTTTCTCGTGCGTTGAAGAATCATCCTAGGATAAGCGAAGAAACTAAAAAAGAAGTCCAAAAAGTTGCTCTCAAACTAAATTATCAACCCAATCATATTGCTGCTGCATTGCGAAACGGCAAAAGCAATATTCTGGGGATTATCGTTCCATGGGCTGACCGTAGTTTTTTCTCATCAGCAATACGCGGCATTGAAGAGATTGCCAACAGGTCGAATTATAATGTTATGATCTGCCAAACATACGAAGACCCTAATAAAGAAATTGGGTCCGTTGAAGCACTGCTTAATGCTCGCGTTGATGGCATCATTGTGTCGCACTCAAAAAACGCATTGAACTTTGATCATTTATTCAAGATTAAGGAGCGAGGCATTCCGCTTATCTTGTTTGATCGCTCCAAGGAGGAACTCGAAGTTAGTCATGTAGTAATTGACGATTTTCTTGGCGCATACAAGGCAACAGAGCATCTTATACAACAAGGTTGCAAACGGATTGCTCATTTCACCAACATAAAGAAAATAAGCATCTATAAAGAACGACTGAGAGGATATCGTGAAGCCCTACTTAATAATGGGCTTCTATATGACGAATCACTTGTAGTCGAAAGTGACCTTCAACTTGAAGATGGTCGAAACAGTATGATTCATCTATTGAAGCTTAAAGATATACCGGATGCAGTTTTCTCTGCCAGCGCGTATGCTATACTCGGAGCTCTATTAGTGTTAAAAGAACATGGAATCAAGATACCGGATGAAGTGGCTTTAGTTGGATTTGCAAATGAGTCATTAATGTCGTTTACAGAACCATCCCTATCAACCGTGGAACAACACAGTATGCGCATCGGCAATGCAGCAGCTGAAATATTCCTGGATGAGGTTTTGGAATCATCCAAGAAATCGGGCGCCATTAAAAAATTCATTCCCCAGAAAATAGTTCTTACTCCGGAATTGATCATCCGACAATCTTCACTAAAGAAACCAATATAATACTATCACTCAATTAAATACGGTCATGAATTTTATTACAGAAGACTTTTTACTAAATAACGATTTCGCCAGGACGCTTTATCATGATTACGCGAAAGAACAGCCTATCATTGATTACCATTGTCACCTGTCGCCATTGGACATCGCCAACAACAGGCAATTTAAAAACATTACAAATATTTGGCTAGATGGCGATCATTATAAATGGCGCGCTATGCGGACATTGGGCATCGATGAAAAGTACATTACAGGAAATGGTTCGGATGAAGAAAAATTTAATAAGTGGGCAAGCGCTGTTCCATACACAATGCGTAATCCATTGTATCATTGGTCTCATCTGGAGCTAAAGCGCTATTTTGAAATTGATCAATTATTAACACCCGACACCGCTACGGAAATCTACGCAGCCATCTCGGATAAACTTGCCGATCCATCCTATCATACACGTGCGCTTCTCACCAAAATGCAAGTTGAAGTGATTTGCACAACAGATGATCCAATCGATTCTCTTGAACATCATCAAAAAATAAAAAAAGACAATTATAAGATTAAAGTTTTGCCAGCATTTAGACCTGATAAAGCTTATGCGGTTGAAAATCCGGTCGATTATAATACCTATTTGAAAAAACTATCAAAGGCTTCTTCGATAGAAATCAACAAT
Organism: Bacteroidia bacterium; assembly: GCA_016650355.1. GTDB lineage: Bacteria > Bacteroidota > Bacteroidia > Cytophagales > Cyclobacteriaceae > ELB16-189. Next base: position 9,916 of record JAENVX010000419.1, read on the forward strand.
TTCGCGGCACTCATCAATGCGTTGGAGAATAGGATTAATTATTTCAACACCAATGGATGCAAACTTTCCGATCATGGCTTAGAACAATTGTACTATCCTGATCAAGCTGATAGCCAAAATATAGATCAACTATTTCTGAAGGTTAAGAAGCAAGAAAAGTTGAATAAACAAGAAATTGAATATTTCAAATATTGTGTGTTAATAGAGCTAGGCAGATTTTATCACAAAAATAATTGGACACAACAATTTCACCTGGGTGCACTACGCAATACGAATGACAGGATGTTGCGAACCTTGGGGCCGGATACTGGCTTTGATTCAATTGGGGATTTTTCTCAGAGCAGGAACCTCGCAAAATATCTAAATGAATTAGATAGCACCAATCAACTCGCAAAAACAATATTATATAATGTCAACCCGAATGACAATGAAGTAATGGCCACAATGATCGGGAACTTTAATGATGGTTCAGTAAAGGGTAAAATTCAGTTTGGGTCTGCGTGGTGGTTTGCAGATCAAAAAGATGGAATGGAAAAACAGATTAATAGCCTATCTAACCTCGGCATATTAAGTTGCTTTATTGGAATGCTTACGGATTCGCGCAGCTTCCTCTCCTTCCCACGCCATGAATATTTCAGAAGGATTCTCTGCAATCTGATTGGTCAGGATGTAAAAAATGGGGAATTGCCAGCTGATGAAAAATGGCTTGGTAAGATCGTATCTGACATTTGTTACCGCAACGCAAAAAACTATTTCAATTTCTAATTCTTTACACCCTCATGCTGAAGAAACTTACAAGGAAAATATCTTCCAGTAAAAATATCCGCCCGGTAAAAGTGCTGCAATTTGGTGAAGGTAATTTCCTTCGCGCGTTTGCTGACTGGATCATTGATATCCTTAATGAGAAAACAAATTTTAATGGAGCAGTTCAAATCATTCAACCCATCCAAAACGGAATGGGTAAAATGGTAAATAATCAAGAGGGTTTATATCATGTTGTGTTAAACGGAATACAAAACGGAAAACCGTTTCAGCAAACACGACTCATTACCAGTGTTGTTGGTGTCATCAATCCATTTGAGAATTTTCAACAGTACTTGCAATGCGCTGAAAATCCCGACCTGAAATTCATTTTTTCAAATACGACAGAGGCTGGCATCACATTCAATGCCAACGACAACAATCCAAAAATTCTTCCTGAATCATTTCCTGGCAAGCTTACTGTTCTACTGCATCACCGATATGAATTCTTTAAGGGTTCTAAGGAAAAAGGATTAATCCTGATGCCGTGTGAGTTAATTGATAAAAATGGAGAGAATCTAAAGCGCACAATCCTTCAATACATTTCGCATTGGAATCTATCAAGTACATTTAAAAAGTGGATTGAACAATCCAATATTTTCTGTAATACATTGGTTGATCGTATTGTTCCTGGATTTCCAAAAGACACCATTCAGGAAATTCAAGAGGCAATCGGTTATGAAGACAACCTTGCAGTCACAGCCGAACTCTTTCATCTTTGGGTTATTGAAGCACCTGATTCGGTAAAGCAAATCTTCCCTACGGATCAAGCGGGACTTCACGTGAAATTTGTAAAAGACCTTACTCCCTATCGAACCAGAAAAGTAAGAATTCTTAATGGAGCCCACACGGCATTAGTTCCTTTCGCATACTTACGGGGATTACGAACTGTGAGGGAGTCTGTTGAAGACAATTATGTAGGCGATTTCATTCGCAAAGCAATCAGCGAAGAAATAATTCCCACATTGGACTTACCAAAGGATGAGCTTCAACAATTTGCAAATGATGTGATCGAGCGATTTCAAAATCCATATATCAAGCATGAACTAATAAGCATTGCCCTCAATTCAATTTCTAAATTTAAAGTCCGGGTATTACCATCCATACTGGAATATCATAAGCGAACTGGTAAATTACCAGAACGATTGCTTCAGTCATTGGCAGCGCTGATTTTATTCTACAAAGGAAACTGGCAAGGTGAGCCTGTTCCACTTAATGATACACCTGAGATTCTGAATTTCTTTAAAGCGCTCTGGGAGAAAAACACACTGGAGGAAGTTGTTCAGAAAGTTCTTTCAAACGCCTCTTTCTGGGACTGCGACCTTACTCAAATCACTGGCTTACAGGAAATGGTTACTCGGCAGATAAATGATATCATCCGCACCAATTAAAAACTAATTCAAAAC
>JAENVX010000420.1 GCA_016650355.1 Bacteroidia bacterium
ATGCCGAATCTTTTGTTGTCCATTAACAAAAGCAATGGGACGGTGAGGCCGATGAGAGGCCCGGCTACATACCAAGGCCAGGGTTTATATAAAATTTCCATGCGGTAAAAAGTTAGGGTGTAAAGATATAAGTTTAGTCCATCCACTCATTCGTCATAGTGACAAATCCCTCCTGCTGGTTTCAACGTATGTTACCTCACACATCACCAGATGTGGAGAGGGCAAGCGCATTTAGAGCTTTATTATCCTACCGGTATCTTTTATGGTTTTACCAATAAGTAGTTGATAAATATAAAACCCAGCTGGAAGTAAGTCAATATCCAGTTCATTCTTCAATACAGTAAGCTCTTTGTCGTAGACAATTTGCCCAACCTGGTTAATAATCTGAAAGGTGACATTGCCTTCAGAGATAATGTTAAGGTAGTCATCCGATGTTACCGGGTTTGGCCATAGAATAGCTTTACCAAGACTTTCAATGATTAACTCTGCAGGATCTGAAAGGAGAGTTGCGTTATTCTTGAAACTAATCTTTGCCTGATAGGTATAAACCCCACTTTCCTGTATGAAATCGACAAACGTATAATCTAACTCATCTGTTAAAATCGTGCTTAAGATGACCTCTCTTCCATTTACTATTTTTAGTATAGTAATATGATCAACATGATAAAACGAGCTGAGCGACAATTTAATTTCAATTTCAGAATTGCCTATTCGATTGGCACTGAAGAAATTAAAATAGCAATACGTGTCTTGTTTGCTATAGTCAATTGTGCCACTCTTAATTCCACTGGTTTGATTCAATTTAGGTACTACGGCAAAATATGTTGGGGCAGGTTTATTAAGAACTATCAACGTATCGCTGGTAGATAGGATCGGTTCAAGGTACTGAGTGCCCAATGCAAATACATCATAACTTGTCGCATTACTAATTTTGTTCCAGTAAAGTCCAAGGCTATCCTTACAGTTAAAGGCGGTTTTTAATTCCAGTTGAGGAGAGAGATAGAACTCATCTGATAAAAATTCTATGTCATTAATCAGCATTTTAAGTTTTGCCTTTGCTAAGGTATCGGGTGGTTTCCATTTAAATGTAGTTTGTAGATTAAGTTTGTCTCTGATCAATTGCCAGTCTCCCGAGTTCAGTTGCATGTATAAATCACCTACTTGATTTATTTGCGCGTCCCAGACTAGAAGATTCTTTACACCTCCAGGCACGATATCCGAGGCAACCGGGAACGTCCAGGAAAAATCAGTTGCCTTGTTTAAATAATAAGCGATCGAAACTTTTTGAGAGGCACCTGTAAGTGTTCCTGATTTCAAGACCAACTGATAAGTCCCTGGTGGTGGTTTACTGATGGTAATAAACTCAACGTTATTTAAATGATCCTGTTTCCGTTTTGCTGGAGCATTCAATGAATCTATGTGTGGGAAAGTGCTTAATACCCAAGGCAAAAAAATGTTAGAGCCGGTGTCAATCCAACCATCAATATCATTTACCAGCGCGGCATTGCTGTTCACCGTTGCTGGAGGATCCGTCCAAGAGATGGCTACTTTTAATTCGGAAACCCCTTGGTTTATCGCAATTGGAAAACTGACTTGATCGTGTTCCACGAGGGAAGTTTCGAATACGTTATTGTGATCCACAATGCTTAAAGCCTTATAGGCGTTTATGTTTCCATACCCGGTTACGAAATCAATACCAGTTGATCTGATATCGTCAGCTGATGCTATTAAGATTGCTTTTACCAGAGACGCATCGGGTGCATGGCCATTTGTCAGTTGATATTTTTCCTGAAGCAACGTTACCATACCAGTCGTTATGGCAGCTGCTTCTGAAGTACCCCCAGGCCCGTAGGCTGTCAATTCAGGCTTTAATCTTCCATCATAAGTGGGACCTCTGGAGTTGAAAGCATTCACCTGTAATGTGGTATCAATTGCAGAAATCACAAGTACGTTTTTACTTTGTTTAAATGTGCCAGTGAGGTTAGCAAAAACAAGGTCTTTGTATGTTCCGTTAATGGGTTTTGCGACCCCTAAATTGCCAGAAGAAAAAACGTGAACTAGTGATGTGTTATCAGAAACCTGTTGATCGTAAGCAACGGCTTCGTTTCCATAGTAATTCTCTATATTCACTCCATAGCTATGGTTTTGAACAAGGATCTTATTATTAATAAACAAGGCATTATCATCTGGCATCAGATTATTGAAATCAGATGCTGTAAGCGAGACTTGCTTAACAACACCTTCTGCTTGCGGAGAAGAATTTCCGGCTCCACCAATTAGGATAGCCATAGCAGTAGCGTGTTGCGATACAATAGAAGGTGTTGACGATGTTTTGAAAGTCCTTCCTTTCAGGTCGATGTCGGTTTCATTAAAGTTTTCTTCTTTAACGGATACGTTAATACCCGCCCCATGAAGTCCAGGATAAGTGTTATGTACCTGATTAATTCTATTTATAGCTGGATTGACTAAATCAAAATTACCCTCGATATGAGGCTTACGCTTTTTATCCACAAACAAAACATTCGGATCAGATTTTAAATCCAATAAAACATCAACATCCTGTACGGTAAGTTGAATGCATTTGGTTGATCGGTGAACTTGATCGATCCGTATTTTAGTTCCATACATTTTTTTAAAGTAAGCTGTGTCTTTAACCATTATGGACAGCTTACTTTGACCGGAAATAATTTGGGAAGCCCCTGAATCGAAATGTGGTGATAATTTTTGCTGTGAAAAGACGAGGCGAGTTTGCCCAGTTAAAATAACTAGCGATAGCGAGCAAATTATGGCAACCCGGTTTTGACCTAACATCTAGGGAAATTTGGTGACAAAAATATTAGTAGTTGGCAGAAATTGTTCACCCAGTTCAAGGTTTGATGGGCTGCCTTTGTTCGGAAATGCTCTTTTTGATTAGAATTTAACACATTCCAACATGTTGATTGAATTCCGGATACTTTGGTCTAAAAAAACCTAACAACTGTTTTACTTTCGTTTTAAAGTTAAGTATTTTGGTATCATTAAGTTTTGTTTTACCTAAACCAAACAATTATAAAAATGAAAAATACACTTTTATTCCTCTTCGTCTTCACCCTGTGTTCTGGAGTATTTTTCTCCTGCCAGGATTCAGATCAAACTAATGCTAACCCTGTTTCTGATGAAACTATGGCTCGCTTAGTTGGCCTGGGCTTTGATGTTAAAAACTTTGTTCCAATAAAGTTTGATCATGGTTACTTAGTGGAAGGCGACATCTTTGTTA
>JAENVX010000421.1 GCA_016650355.1 Bacteroidia bacterium
ACCAAGGGACTTCCTTTGCGCGCAGCAATTAAAAGATCAGGATCTTCCAAAGACATTACCACGATGGCATAGGCACCGATAACTTTTGTTAACGCTAACCTTACAGCCTCATCCAATGAACAGTCTTCCTTTTCCTTGATGTCCTCAATAAAATGAATAAAAACTTCCGTATCCGTTTCACTTAAGAAGGTATGTCCCTTCATCTCCAAGTCCTGCTTCAAAGAAGAATAATTTTCAATGATGCCGTTGTGAATAATGGCTAATTTTTTTGTAGCAGAATAGTGAGGGTGTGCATTTTCATCATTGGGTTCACCGTGGGTAGCCCACCGTGTGTGCCCCATTCCAATGTGGCTGTTAAGGTCCATCCCCTTAACAAATGCTTCTAACTCAGAAACTTTTCCTTTTTTCTTATAAACATTCAAACCACCATTTAGAAGAGCAATACCGGTGCTGTCATATCCGCGGTACTCAAGCCTTTTGAGACCTTTTATAATAACTTCCTGAGCTTGACGATGGCCCACGTAGGCAACAATTCCACACATAATTATTCTTTCTCAGGAATGGGAGAAGTGTAATACATTTTGAGCTTGATATTGTTTTTCAACACAGACCGATTTACGGTTTTGTTAAATTGAGAAATACGGGGAACGAGTGCCACATAATTCATGCGTTTTGAACTTTTGCGTGCCCCATATTGCACTTGGAAAAACTGTGTTAGATACGAACTAATAACAAACGATTGGTTAGCCGACAGATATGCTACGTCCTTATTATTATCTGCCAGGAGATCAAGGGTACCGTTATCGTTCTTCTGTACTGCCCCCGAAGCCCAGAAAATCGATAATGTTTCTGTATCCACAAATCTGGTAAATACACCCCCAATTGTTGTGTCTTGTGTAATCCACGATTGAAAAAAATTCTTGTCGGTCATTGCCCTGAGCTGAAACTGTGGTGGAAAAGCAAACTCACTTTGCTCACCCTCTATCACCAACTCTGCAGAATTTAGAACAGCATTCTCAACAGTATCCATGTAGTTGAAATATTCAGTGAAGTCAAGTTTGGTAAGAATGCCAATCCCTGATTCGGTCACTCGCTTATCATCAATTGGATAATAATCTTGATGAGGCTCTGTCAAACCAGAAAGTGAAGTCCCTGATCGGTCTGCAATAATTGAACTATAACCAACTACTGGATAACCCGTTCTTGTAAGCGGATTGCTGTGCGGAATAAGTACAAAATCTATCGATTTTTGTGTCCCTCCTTCTGAGTAGTAAAGTATCAGTTTTGTATCTGTTGCCAGAGGGAAACCGTCATCGGGAATTACTGGATTAATGCCTATTACTTTGTTCCCATTCCCAGCCGGAACAATGGCCAGTCCCTTATACAAACCTGTAAATTTGGCGTAGTCACTTTTAAGGTCTGTCTCACTTTTGACGGTCTCGTAAAGACTAAGCCCGAGGTTACCTCTTAAAACCATTCTGAAGGTTGTCACTCTATTATTAGTTGTTACAGCATCGCTATTATCTGTTATCGCCTGATTATAGTCTGCCGGATTAACTGTAAAAGACACTCCTCCAATTGATGTTCGAGAGTATGCAAGTGGTGTAGAATTAAAATACCGTCCGCTATTAACGGTGTCTAAAAGTTCGTAAACCTCTATCCTCTCCTCTGAAATACTGGAACTTCCGTATTGGTAAAAATCTGTTTTAAGTTGAAGTACAAGAGAATCGTAAACTGTTGCTGAACTAATTGCAGCATTTAAAACAGGAGGTCCAATTTGAGTGTACGTTTCGGTTCTTATCTTGCCAAAGATATCGTCAGTGTACTCACCAACCAATAATCGCTGATTTCCATCTTCAATAGTAGGCTCTGAATTTAGGTTATTATAGGTTACTAAATCCTTGAATAGCACAACACTCGAAGGAATGTTTATCTCCGCATAGTTAACCCGAAATTTAGATTCAGGATTTTTGATTCCGATTGTGGGCACGTCTTCTTCACAGGAGAACAAAACGACTAATAAAATCAATGATAAACCTCCAAGCCTACCCCACCAATTCATTGTAAAGATTATAGAAGGATTCTGTGTAATTGTCGTCTTTCTCGATGTTTTCAATTTTCTTCTCTTTCTCTTTGATCTTCTTAACTAACCCTTCAAGCTTTTTATTGTCCCCTGCAGTAGAAACTACATCGGCAAACTGTGCCCCTAATTTTATGAAGCCTTCATAATCAGCTGACTTAAGGTGACTGAGCATATTGTCTTCAATATCCATCATCCTCACTTTCCCCATCAGGTCACCCTTAAATTTGTGCGTGAAACTATTGTTATAGATGGTGAAAACAGTCTTCGAGTTCTTAAATAGCGGATCATTTTTATAGGTCGTTTTTAAATACAACGGTATAAAACTAGTAATCCAATCGTTACAATGAACGACATCAGGCGCCCAGCCTAATTTGCGAACCGTTTCAATTACTCCTTTGCAGAAGAAAATTGCCCGCTCGTCATTATCTTCATAAAATTTATTTTCCTTATCATGAAAAACATGTTTACGGTGAAAGTAATCCTCGTTATCAATAAAGTAAACCTGTAGCTTGGCATTCGGTATTGATGCCACTTTAATTACCAATGGTTTCTCCTCGTCTCCAACGGAAATATTAATACCCGAAAGCCTTACCACTTCGTGTAACCTGTTTTTTCTTTCATTGATCAATCCAAACCTTGGCACCAGAATGCGGATCTCCATTCCCCTCTCCTGCATAGCCTGAGGGAGCTTCCGTACGAATTCGGCTACTTCAGTAGTTTGAAGAAAAGGGTTGATTTCGCTGGCGACATAGAGAATACGGATTTTTGACATAATCTTGGATTTTTAACCTGATTGGAAAATCGAGCCACAAAAGTACGGAAAATTCACCCCGCATTCAAGTGTACTTAATTTATAAGGTCTATCTTTGCGCCCCTTTAAAACTGCCTTTTGATGGTTATTTTCAAGGAAATTGAGCCGCTAAAGGCTTTTTTATCCGATAAAAGAGCATTGGACCATTCCGTAGGACTAGTGCCTACTATGGGTGCCCTGCATAGTGGTCATCTTGAACTTGTGAAAGCCTCTAAAAAGGTTAATTCCATTACAGTCTGCAGTATTTTTGTTAATCCTATTCAGTTTAACAATCCTGCTGATTTGGAGAAATATCCAAAATCGCTGGAGCATGACATTGCCTATTTAAATTCTGTAGGATGTGATGTCCTCTTCCATCCAGACAGGAGTGAGATGTATCAAAAGCCGACAACTACTAAGTTTGATTTCGGTCAACTTGATAAGGTCTTAGAAGGTGAGTTTAGACCAGGCCACTTTAGCGGTGTGGCGCTTGTTGTTTCAAAATTATTCAACATTGTAAATCCAACCAGAGCTTATTTTGGACAAAAGGATTTTCAGCAATTTAAAATCGTACAACGGATTGTGGATGATCTCAACTTTAATATTGAACTGATTTGTTTTCCAACTTTGCGCGAAGCAGATGGATTAGCAATGTCATCACGCAATACTAGATTAAGTGATGAAGAGCGAAAAACTGCATCCGTCTTTTATCGCTCGCTGGTATTTGCAAAGAATGAAATTAGAAATAGAGCAGGTATAAAATCCATAAATGAAAGAGTTGTCGAAATGTGTCTGAGTGAAAAGAATGTGAGGCTCGAATACTTTGCAATTGCCGATACTGAAAACTTAAATCTTTTGGACAACGTTAAGGATGCCGACCGGTCAATACTATTAATTGCTGGTTTTGTAGGAGAGGTTCGTTTGATTGATAATATGTTTGTTGAATAATGATGAGAATTGAAGTACTGAAATCGAAGATTCACAGGGTAAAAATAACACAAGCCGAACTCCACTATGTTGGCAGCATAACAGTTGATGAGGCCATCATGGAAGCAGCCAATCTTATAGAAGGTGAAAAAGTGCAGGTTGTCAATATTAACAATGGGGAGCGACTTGATACCTACGTGATCAAAGGGCACCGTGAAACAGGTACCATTTGCCTGAACGGTCCTGCCGCACGCAAAGCTCAAGTAGGTGATGTGGTTATCATCATTTCCTATGCCTCGATGGAGATTGAGGAAGCTAAAAAATTTAAACCAACTTTGGTGTTCCCCGACCCCAATAACAAACTAATTTAACTAGTTGAAAGCCCGCTTAAAATCTTTACTTCAGTACGCAATCATTATTCTGATCACCTCAGCGTTAATTTGGGTTTCCTTAAGAGGCTTGATTGTTGGAGAAGGAGAGAATAAGACGGACTTCTTGTGGCAAACCTGGGAAAAGTCGAATAAGGGCTATTTAGTGTTGATGGGTGTGCTTGCGATGGCCAGTCATTTAATCCGTTCCATCCGATGGCAAATGTTACTTGCCCCATTGGGATATACTGTAGGTCTTGGAAACAGTTTCCTCTCAATTATGATTGGATATCTAGTCAACCTTGCTATTCCTCGTGGCGGGGAAGTGTCACGGTGCTACAACCTATATAAACTAGACAAAACTCCACCCGAAATTTCCTTTGGAACGGTAGTAGCGGAACGTGTAGTCGACATTATGTTTTTATTGTTATTGATAGGAGCATCCTTTGTAGCCGAATGGGATAAGCTCACAACTTTTCTTTCTTCCCTTGACGTTTCCACAGATGGGTTTACTGTTTCTCCTTGGATAATTATTGGTGCGGTGGTCATAGCTTCGACAGCAATCTTTTTATTTTTTCGCTTTCGTAAGAATGAGAAACTAAGAAAAATTCTGGGCGGTTTCAAAGAGGGGCTACTTGCTGTCTTTCAATTGAAGAACAAATCGCTTTTCGTCTTTTATTCACTCGCCATTTGGGGCTTTTATTTTTTAATGAGCTGGGCTGTCATAAAAGCATTTCCTGAAACAAGCACTTTAGGTTTTAGTGCTGTGCTTACTCTTTTTGCGTTGGGTACAATTGCCATGACTGTTCCACTGCCAGGTGGCGCTGGCTCCTATCACACAATAGTACCATTGGGCTTAGTGATGTTGTATAATTTACCGAAGCCAGATGCAATTGCTTTTGTATTTGTATTTCACGCCTGGCAAACCTTAATCATGATTGTGGCAGGTGTTGTATCTTTAATTATCAGTTACCTCATCATCCGATGGAGAAAACCGGAAATAAAATAAAGAGTTTACAACAAGCAAAAGATCAGGTTCTGGAATGGAAATCTCAGGGCAAGAAAATTGTCTTTACCAACGGCTGCTTTGATCTTCTGCATTTAGGCCATGTCGATTATTTGGAAAAGGCTCGATCCCTTGGAGATAAATTGGTTTTGGGTCTCAATTCGGATGATTCTGTAAGTCGGTTTAAAGGCCAAAATAGACCTATTCAAGACCAAAATAGTCGTTCCAGGGTGCTGGCTGCCCTCCAGTCCGTTGATCTTGTTGTTTTTTTTAATGAGGACACACCTTTAAATTTGATCACTGAAATTCTGCCTGATGTATTGGTAAAAGGTAGTGACTATTTGGCAGAAAATATCGTTGGCTCAGATGTTGTGAAAAGGAATGGCGGGGTAGTAAAAACCATTGACTTTGTTCCTGGTTATTCAACTTCAAAAATTATAGAAAAAATTAAAAACACATAAACAAAAAAACTATGGGCTTCGGAGCATTGATTATCGGGGGGCTGTTCATGCTAATTGGCTGGATGGTTAGTTCCAAATTGAAGAGCAAATTCAAGGAGTATGCACAAACACATTTAACAAAAGATCTAACCGGTGCAGAGATTGCGAGGCTGATGCTGGCAGATAATGGCATTAAAGATGTCAATGTAATATCTGTTGAAGGTCAATTGACGGATCATTACAATCCAGTAGATAAGACAGTGAATTTGAGTGAAGGAGTTTATCATGGAAGAAATGCTGCTGCTACTGCAGTTGCTTCTCATGAGTGCGGCCATGCTGTGCAACACGCAAATGCATATGCTATGCTGACGCTTCGTTCAGCTTTAGTTCCTATTCAAAATGTTAGTGCAAAGGTTTTGAATTTTATGTTTATGGCCATGATTTTTGGATCCATCTTTGCCTCCAGCATTCTTCCATACCAAACTGCTTTGCTTATCATTATCGTTTGTTATGCCCTCTTTGCCGTTTTCGCTTTGGTCACTTTACCTGTAGAATTTGATGCGAGTCGCAGGGCTTTGGCATGGGTGAAGACGAGGAATATTGTTACCCCTGGTGAATATGATATGGCACAGGATGCGTTGAAGTGGGCTGCTATGACTTACGTGGTTGCTGCCATCGGTGCTGTTACGATGTTGGCTTATTATGTGATGATTTATCTTGGAGGCGATCGCGATTAAATATTGGAGAGATACATTCCATCATTAAGATCAAAGGTTCTAACTTTACAAGCCTGGGGATACCTCAGGCTTTTTTTGTTTATTTAAGTTATCATAAAACGCCCTCTATGAATTTTCAACTTTCCGAAGAACAACTTTCTGTGCAGCAAGCCGCTCGAGATTTTGCAACGACTGAACTTCTCCCAGGCGTAATAGAGCGGGACACTCACCAGAAATTCCCAAAAGAAATTATAAAGAAAATGGGTGACTTGGGATTCATGGGCATGATGACCGATCCTAAATACAATGGCGGTGGAATGGACACCATCTCCTATGTGTTGGCCATGGAAGAAATATCCAAAGTCGATGCCTCTGCCGCAGTAATGATGTCTGTCAATAATTCTCTTGTCTGTTGGCGGCTGGAGCGATTTGGTTCAGAAGAACAAAAAGAAAAGTATTTGAAGAGGCTCTCCACGGGAGAAGTAATCGGGGCTTTCTGCTTGTCTGAGCCGGAAGCAGGATCGGATGCTACTAGCCAGCGCACAACTGCCGAAGACAAGGGAGATTATTATTTAGTGAATGGTACGAAAAACTGGATCACGAATGGAAGTACTGCCAGTGTTTACATGGTCATCGCACAAACACATCCCGAAAAGCGTCATAAAGGAATTAATGCATTAATCCTTGAGCGTGGGCAGGAAGGTTTCGTAGTTGGTAAGAAAGAAGATAAGATGGGCATCCGCGGATCAGACACGCACTCATTAATGTTCTCTGACGTTAAAGTTCCAAAGGCTAATCGCATTGGTGAAGAAGGATTTGGATTTACTTTTGCCATGACCACCTTAAATGGCGGACGAATTGGAATCGCATCACAGGCATTAGGTATTGCTGCTGGTGCTTACGAGCTGGCGCTGAAATATTCTAAAGAAAGGAAAGCCTTTGGTAAAAATCTTTCTGAACACCAGGCTATTCAATTCAAGTTAGCCGACATGGCTACAAAAATTGACGCAGCACGTCTTCTCATCTTACAAGCTGCCTACCTGAAAGACCAGAAAAAAGATTTTGTTAAAGCTGCAGCTATGGCAAAACTATTTGCGTCTCAAATTGCACAGGAGGTAACATCGGAAGCCGTTCAAATTCACGGAGGATACGGTTATGTAAAAGAGTTTCATGTTGAACGGATGATGCGCGATGCAAAAATCACCCAGATTTATGAAGGGACCTCGGAAATCCAGCGAATGGTTATTTCACGGGAACTCCTAAGATAAGTTTTCATGGAAACATATTATTGTATGGAGGGGCGCTTATGCTTCCAGCGTTTGTGACTCCACAGCCAATATTCAGGTTGCTTTAAAATATCCAGCTCAAGCAATCGCGTAGCCTTCTCAATTATTTCTCCCTGAGTAGTTTGGTTTGGCAGATCCGTTATGTTTTCAAACTCGAAAGAATAATACCCTCTTTTTTCTTTGTTGATCCTGCAAAAAACAACCGGATAGTTATATTCCTTGGCATACTTCTCAACGCCAAAAAGTACTCCTGTATCTTGATTCAAAAAGGTCATCCAGTGGCATTTATCAGCAAATGGGGGAGATTGATCTATCCCAAATATGGTGGCCGTCAAATTATTTTTTTCAGAATCAAAAACTTGCTTTACAATTTTGGTTGATATCATCCATAGCCCATACTTGCTACGAGTCACCCTCATTTTTTCATCAAAGTATTTACTGGTAAAAGGCTTGTAAATCCCAATGGCCCGATGCTTGATCATAGAAGCAATGGCAACCGCAAACAATTCCCAATTGTTGTAGTGACCTCCTGCGATAATCACACTCTTTCTTTGATCAAAGAAATCATTAATTACTTCCGGATTTTTTAGGATCATTCTATTACGAACTTCTCTTTCGGAAATGGTAAATACTTTCAGACTCTCCAGCGTGAGGTCACAAAAGTGCCGAAAGTATTTTTTTGCTATCTCAATATGTTCAGCATTGGTCTTTTCCGGAAACGAGTTTTTAATGTTTTGAAGAACAACTTTCTTCCGGTATCCAACCATGTAATAGATAACATAATACATTACGTCTGAAAGCCCATACAGAATTGGATAGGGCAATACTGAAACTGGAATGATCAAACCATAATAGAAAAGATTATTAAGAAAATTCATGAGGTCGCAAAAAATGAAGAGAAGCTAAAATTATTTTCTTGCTTCTATACCTTGGTTCCAGTCGTATACCTTATCAGAAATTTCAATGAGGATATCGGGATCTTTTTCAAGGGCGTTTCCAATAACAATCATGTCGGCACCTGCCTCCAGTGCGGCCAATGCTTTTGCAGAGGAATTTAATCCGCCACCAATAATTAGTGGGGTATTCACAGCTTTTCTAACTGCACTTATCATTTTGGTGTTTACTTCTCTTTCTGCTCCACTTCCAGCGTCAAGATAAATAAGTTGCAATCCCAACATTTCTCCAGCCAACGCAGTGCACGCAGCAAGTGAATATTTGTCTTCGGGTATCGGAGTTGTGTTACTAACATACGCCACGGAGGTAATCTTACCTGAATTGATAAGCATATACCCTGTGGGCATTACTTCAATCTTATTGTTCTTGAGAATAGGGGCAGCTACCACATGCTGGCCTATTAATAAATCAGGATTACGACCTGAAATAAGCGATAAAAATAATATGGCATCCGCTCCCGGATCAAGCTGCATTGAATTCCCAGGGAATAAAATAACAGGTATTCCCACTTGCTCCTTAATCTGATTTACAACCTCTGAAAGGTTGGTTGTTGTGATTAGGCTCCCACCTACAAAGAAAAAGTCTATGCAGTTTTCACTGGCAAGATTAATCAAGTGGTTAAGACGAACTGGATCCTCTGCTTTGTCAGGATCGATTAGAACTGCAATGGATTTTTTACCAATGCGATGGCGTTCTTTTAAAATATCAAGAATTTTCATCCTTCGTTTTCCTAGACTCTAAATATTCCATCAACATGTCTTTTGCAAAATCCAAAAGGATCAGGGATCCCTGGCTTATCACCCGGTCACCTAGTTGCGAGATAAAAGCAGATACTGAAGATTCCGAGTCTTCTTCCTCCTCCTCACTTTCTCCGTTTTTATCCTTTGCTTTCTTGCGCCTGGTTTTTGTTAATTGGCTAATTGTAAAATAAGTAAGCGCCAATGCACCCCCAATTATTACAGCATTTTTTAATACTTGCTCAGTTTTATCCGAGATAGCCTTAACTTCTTTTTCTAATTCTCTCTTGTGCCGATCGCTGGTCTCAATGAGTTTTCTCTTTTCGGGGTCTTGTGTTTCCAACAATTCCATATTTGATATTACGTTCAGTAGCTATTAATTGTCAAAATAAAGAGAGGCAATGAAGAATATTGGTATACTATTTAGGCTCCCTACGTTTGATTAACTCTATTAATTCCTTTTGGCAAACTTTAAGAACACTTTTTCGAAGGATCATAAATACCGCAAAGCCTACCAGGTAAAGCCCGGCTACAATGCTATAGCCAGCATAGCTTTTATCGAAATATTGGTTTAAAAAATGTGCCAACCCAATGCTAAAAAAAACCATGAACATGAAACCAAAGAAAAAAAAGATACCAAAAATCATTGCGTTGGCCAACGTTTTAGCAACGTCCTCCTTGATTTCGATTTTTAGCAATTCAATCCGCGCTTCCATGAAGCCTGTAATGTGATTGAACAATCCATCAAGCCTAAGAAACTTAAAAATTGATTCTGTTAATTTTTCCATAAATCTTGCCACTAATATACTATAAATGATTGAGCGTTAAGATGATGTTTCGAGCAAAACTCAACAAATTTCTATTTTCTTAAAACCATAAACTCCAACTCTTTTACTGCCATCCATGCCATCAGTCCGGGGCCGATCTTCAATGCATCTTCATCAATGTCAAACGTAGATGTATGAACATAGGATGTAATTCCTTTCGCTTCATTGCGCGTACCCAATCTGTAAAAGGAAGCAGGGATTATTTGCGAATAATAAGCAAAATCCTCTGAGGCCAAAGTGATATCTATATCAACCACATTCTCCTTACCAACATAATCAACAGCGGCCTCCTTAATTCTTTGTGTAAGCTCTGGATTATTTTCTAAATAGGGATAGCCTTTTGATATTTCAACTTCACACCGTCCACCCATACCTTCCGCTATGCTTTCCGCCATTTTTTTAATTTTTTGAAGGCCCGACTCGCGCCACTTCTCATTCATCGCTCGGAACGTTCCGGCAATGTTCACTTCATTAGGAATAATGTTGGTTGCTCCCTGACCGATAATATTTCCGAATGTTAATACCGTTGGCTGGCGTGGGTTTGCGTTCCTGCTGACGATCTGTTGTAAAGCAATAATAATGTGAGAAGATATCAGGATCGGATCGATGCAAACATCGGGTGCAGCGCCATGGCCCCCTTTGCCAATTACTTTTAAATAGATTTCATCTGCGCTTGCCATGTACATCCCTTCGCGGAAGCCAATCTTACCTACTGGTAGCAATGGGAAAACATGTTGGCCAATAATGCCTGTTGGCCTTGGGTTTTCTAATGCTCCATCGCGAATCATATATGAAGCACCTCCTGGGTTCTTTTCTTCGCCTGGCTGAAAGAGCAACCGTACCGTCCCTTCAAACTTATCTTTTATTTCATCCAATATTTTTGCTGTTCCAACCAGCGATGAGGTATGAACATCATGGCCACAGGCATGCATGACTCCAGAGACCTTTGATTTATACGGGACATCTGACGTTTCCAAAATAGGAAGCGCATCCATATCGGCACGCAAGGCAATCGTACTTTTTGTATGATTTTTCCCTTTTATCTCTACTAACAATCCTGTTGTTGCAACTTGGGTTGATTCAATGCCAAAAGAACCTAATTGATCAGCGATATACTTTACTGTGTTGAATTCCTTATACGACAATTCCGGGTTGGCATGCAAATGTCTCCGCAACTCAACAATTTGCTGGCTATATTTTTCTGATAAAGACTTGATCGTACTAAGAAGGATCATTGCATTAATAAAACAATTTACAAAGGTATTGAATATGTTTTGATTCGCGAGCCACCTGTTTTCCGAGCAATAGGTATAAGGCTCGCTAAGGATTAAAGAAATTTTACTCTTCTATTGCCCTTTTCGCAATCAGATGAAAAACACAAAGGGTTAGATCTCTCTCCCAAAACAAATTTTGTTTTGCAATCTTATCAACTGATATTAGCCGCTCTTTTTTAACAATAATACCATGAAAATTATCAAACTATTTCTCGTCTTCATTGTGCTAACGATTGCATATAGTAGTCTTTACGCACAGGAAGCCAAAACGCTTACGTTGGAAGACATGTCCGACTTCAAACCGCAAGCGGGCAATTGGCAAATTGTGGGCGATGTAACAATGAATCCCAATATTGATATTCATCCTCCAAAAGTAGTGGCACCGGTAGAACAGAAAAAGAAAGGCAAGAGAGTAAAAGAACAACCAGCCGCTGAGCATCCAAAGGCTGTGTCGTTTTCGGCAGGCAAGGGAATTTTACTGAACCTAAACGATGAAACTAGTAAAGATAATTTGATAACCACTTTTGAGCATGGCGACATCGAACTTGAATTAGAAGTAATGATTCCGAAGGGATCAAACTCCGGAATTTATTTGCAAGGCCGTTATGAGGTTCAATTACTGGACAGCTGGGGTGTAAAGGATCCAGCCTATTCTGATATAGGTGGAATTTACCGCAATTGGGAAACTGAAAAGGGGAAAATCTATATGGGCAAAGCACCAATCACCAATCCCGCGAAAGCACCTGGTCTTTGGCAAAAATTCAAAATCTCATTCCGTGCCCCAAAGTTTAATGCATCGGGTGAAAAAATTGCAAACGCTAAATTTGTTTCAGTCGAACTCAATGGAGTAAAAATACATGACAACGTAGAGGTGCCATTACCAACTGGTGGCCCTGTCCACAACAATGAGAAACCTACCGGTCCTTTGATGATACAGGGGGATCACGGCCCGGTTGCGTTTCTGTCTCTTATACACATCTGACG
>JAENVX010000422.1 GCA_016650355.1 Bacteroidia bacterium
CAATAAACCTTGCAACAAGTAAGATGTCTCCACTAAATCACCACCATCATCTTTTTGTCCGAACGGTTTTACTTTTCCTGTTTCACCGTTTATCCAATGTGGCCATGCCCCATGAAAGCGGTCGGCTCTTTCAAGGAAGCCGACTAGTTTAGTTAGTCGCTCAAGTCCTTGCTGGCGAGTAACAAATTTTCGCTCGATCCCAACTAAAATGGCCATCACGCCAAAACCTGTTCCACCTGAAGTGACAATATTTTTATCGTTATCCGGATAATCATTATCGGTGTGGTATCGTTCGCGTGCTGCCCCAGAAGTTGGCTCAGCTCCATCCCAGAAATATTGAAAAGTACGGTACTCAACAAGGGTTAACAAGGAGTCATCGCTAATTATATTACCTGGTTCCTCGGCAGGTTTAGTTGGTGAACAAGAGAGTAGAACTACACCAACGAATAGGCTGGCTAAAAAGAGGCGAGCCATTTTAAAAATCAATTAAGTGATTTTATCACCTTCCACATCTCTTCCGCCACGAATTGATTTCCCTTCTCATTCAGGTGAACACGATCTGAAGTTAGAATTCCTGATTCCTTGTTTTCGACATTGTATTGTTTATTGTACTCAAGAAAAGATTTACGCAAATCAACTAACGGTAATTTATTTTTTTCAGCCAGGCCACGAATGATGCTACTGTATTTGTTTAAGTCACCATCCAATTCGTTGCTGAAATCAGTCTTCTCACCAATAGCTGCTGGCGTACACAATACCACCTTAATATTTTTTGCTTGCAGTTTTGCAATAATGGCAGTATAAAACTTTTCAAATTTGTCTGCATCTGTACCCGTTCCGTAGGTTCGCTTATGCCATACATCATTTACACCTACGAAAATTAAAACCACATCAGGGCTTTTGCTCAGCACATCTTCTTCCATTCGAAGAAAAAGATCGTACACTTTATTTCCGCCAATCCCAGAACCGATAAATTCAAATTGGTCAGTTACCCCATCCTTGGCGGCAAGTTCTCCAACTTTAATAATATAGCCACCCGCCTTTACACCGGCTTGCGTAATGGAATCACCAAAAAATAGAACCTTTTTCTTTTGAAGGGATAGAAATGATGCCAGTGTAATCAAAAGCATTGTTGCGATAATTGGAACTAATTTTTTCATAAGACTAATTCAATAATAAGTTATGGAACGCTCTAATTTAAGAAAAGGAATGTTATCAGTTTCCTAATTCGGAGTTTTATTGTGATCGTTTAGTTATCAGCTGCTTCATGATCGCGTGCTTTAAGCACCCTTTCTTTCCAAAGTTTTAATTCTGCTTGTCGATCTTTCAATTCCTTTTCAGTTGGTTGATAATCAATCATTATTTTCAAATCGGGTTGGCCAGCGTCAACCCAGGCCGTATACCAAATATCCCCTACCATTTTCACGCTTTTCCGAAACTGACGTTCCACCATGCCCGACAACAGATCATGGTATTCCTTAGCATATAAGGCCGAAACGGTTTTCACGGTTTGTTTTCCTTTCGTTTCAAAACTAAATTTCTTGTCACCTGACTTTTGAAATAATTGCTTTTCATTTAGTAGCACAGAATCCAAAGCTCTATTAGCAAGTTCAATCGCTTTCCACGCAACCATCTGCACGTTTTCAATATATTGTGCCTTGCCAACAAAAAAATCATAGTCTTCAAAAAACAATTCAGGTAGTCTAGATTCCCACAATGCGTGAATACCGTTTTGGCCAGTGAGTTGGCCATCATAATTACGCGTGGTATGAAGTGGCACATTTGCATCGGCTACATAATGACCAAGTTCAGCTGAAGTTTTTAGTATCCGTTGTGGGTCTTTCAATAAAAATCCTTCCTTCAATTGATAGTACATGAAGTTTATCTGCCAGGGCACACTTCCACGGGCATTCAGCGAATCTTCTCCATACTTTTCAACTGCATCATTCCAATAGCGGGGCAATTTATAAACCGAACTGTCTCCATAATCTTCTAAGTCAATATAATGTTTGGCTGCCTCTTCTGGCACGGCATATCTTCTCCTATCGGGATTGACAGAAGCTTCCGTTAAATACTGAATGTTCTTTTTGTAGAATCCGATCATCTCAGGCGGAAGAGTAAATACCGCCAAACGGTTGATTTTCTGGTGAGCGAAAAAACCCCAACTACAATTAAGTACAATCACTCCAACCAAAACTATTTTAAGAACCCGCGACATAGATTACCTTTCCAATAAAGTTAGTCATCATGAAGTACATTTTTATTATTCTGTGTTTTGTTTGTTCGCTTGCGAAGGCCACCGATCCATACCCGAAAAATCCGGCTATTGATATTATCCAATACATTTTTCAACTAGAGGTAAATGATACTACGGATGTTATTGCGGGAAAGGCCGCTGTCTTGATACACTTTAAGAAATTTATTTCCGATTTTGAACTTGACCTTACCAATAAAGATGCATCCGGCAAAGGCATGGAAGTGGCAGACATTCTATTAGAAGGAAAGCGTATCTCCTATATCCATAAAAACAATAGACTGAAAATATTACTTCCGAGCTATGTAAGCGCAGATACAGATCTAACATTTCATATCAGTTACAACGGCATCCCTCAAGATGGTTTGATTATAGGTAATACTAAATTTGGCGACCGCGGATTTTTTGGCGACAACTGGCCTGACCGCGGCCATCACTGGCTCCCCGTGGTTGATCATCCAAGTGATAAAGCTGCCGTAGATTTTATCATCACTGCACCAATACATTATTCGGTTGTTGCCAACGGAATCAAAATTGAAGAGAGCCCACTTGATGATAAACGAAAACTCACACATTGGCACGAAGAAGTTCCCATCCCTGTAAAGGGAATGACTGCAGGCATTGCACGTTTTGCGGTTCAATATGTAGGCAAAGTGAATGATATTTCTGTAGAAAGCTGGGTGTATCCACAAAATCGGTTAGAAGGATTTTACGATTATGCAGTCGCAATAAAAATCCTGGATTATTTTCAAGCCAACATCGGACCGTATTCTTATAAAAAATTAGCCAACATTCAATCCAAAACGCGCTGGGGCGGATTGGAAAATGCCAACACGATCTTCTATTTTGAAAATTCTGTTACCGGGAAAGGCGAAAGAGAATCTTTGATCGCCCATGAAGAAGCACACCAATGGTTTGGCAACTCTGCTACAGAAAATGACTGGCACCATGTATGGCTAAGCGAGGGGTTTGCTACCTACTTTGCAAATTTATATTTGGAGAATACATACGGTCACGATCGATTAGTGGCTGAACAAATGATCGATCGCGAAGAAGTAATTAAATATCATATAAAAAATCCCTCACCGGTCGTAGACACTACCATTGTTGACATTAATAAAATCCTTAACACGAATACTTATCAAAAAGGTGGATGGGTTCTCCACATGCTGCGACATGAAATAGGTGATCTTAATTTCTGGAAAGGAATTCGTCTGTATTACAAAACCTTTAAAAACAGCAATGCGCTAACCTCCGATTTACAACGTATCATGGAAGAAGTTTCAGGAAAAGATCTGACTGTATTTTTTAATCAGTGGCTATACAGGGCTGGTCACCCTAAAATTTCTGGTACATGGCAATATAACGGCAAAGGCTCGGTTATGCTGGAATTGTCCCAGACTCAAAAGGATGGTCTTTTTGAATTCCCACTTGATATTGGTGTGATTTCAAAGGATGGTAAAAAAGAAGTCATATCTGTAATGGTATCTGATAAGTCACAAAAAATCACTATTCCGACCACTCTTATCCCATTTAGCCTCGAACTTGACCCCGAAACCTGGTTATTATATGAAGGGGTGATCACTCAAAAATGACAGCCATATCTTTGCAAATCTGATTATTGCCCTTATTTTTGCAGTCCGTTTGAAAAAAGCAATATGGCAAATCATAAATCAGCAGAGAAAAGAATCAGGTCAAATGAGAAAAAACGTGTTAGAAACCGCTATCAGGCTAAATCTACACGTACTCAAATAAAGAAATTAACAACCCTTACCAAAAAAGATGAGGTAGGTACCCTTTTAAAAGAGGTATCTTCCATGATCGATAAATTGGCTAAGAAGAACGTTATTCATTGGAAAAAAGCTGCCAACCAGAAATCTAAGTTGGCAAAGCGTGTAAACGCACTGGCTTAATACTTTTAGAACATTTATTTTCCCTCCCTGGCTTCGGTCGGGGAGGGTTTTTTTATGACTTGCCGGGAGAGACTGCAATCTTTCTCAATGAGACCCGTTATTCTTAATAAGATGCGTTGTAGCCTGCTACCAATCCATGAACAAGATTCTGATTATCTTTTTCCTTCTGATTTATACAATCAATTCGTGTAGCCAGATTTCTTTAGGTATAAAAGGTGGGCTTAACCGCAATGACATTGTAATCGAGAATGCCCCGTTTCTGCCAATTGGCCTTTATCAGCCAAATATCGGGTTTCACGTTGGTCTGTTTAGCTATGTACATGTATCAAAGTTAGTACTTCGTCCTGAGCTGTTGTTCGTACGGGTATTATCATGGGTTTCGATCGGTGCTGCAATTGCCTATGGTTGCCCCTAATACATTTCCATCCAGTGCTTCAAAAAATATTCAGGTTGGCATTCATTATTTATTGAAGTATTGAATCATAATGCCTCCCAATTCCATCCGAATTTATCGGTGTAATATAATTTTTTACCTTCGACTCGTGAAAATTGAAGACAACAAACCTCTCAATATCAAAAGCTGGTCGCCCGAAGACAGACCCCGAGAGAAATTGTTGTTGAAAGGCACCTCCGCTCTTTCCGATGCTGAATTAATTGCAATCCTTATTGGGTCGGGAACTGCGAACCTAAGCGCAGTTGAAGTTGCTAAAAAAATATTGGCGCACGGAGGAAATGGCTTGAATGATCTCGCAAAGCTTTCCGTAAAGGATTTAATGAAAGTGAAAGGAATTGGAGAGGCTAAAGCAATCACGATTGTTGCTGCCTTGGAGCTGGGGCGCAGACGAAAAGAGTCTGACATAGATGAGAAACCCAAAATAAGTAGTTCCAAAGATGCATATGATCTTCTAAAGGGCGACTTAATGGATTTGCCACACGAAGAGTTTTGGGTGCTTTTATTAAACCGAGCCAACAAGGTCATTAAGAAGAAAAAAATAAGTGAAGGTGGCGTGTCTGGTACAGTTGCCGATCCAAAGATCATTTATAAAATGGCGTTGGAAGAGTTGGCAAGCGGTGTGATTGTCGCACACAATCATCCATCGGGTAACTTAACCGCAAGCCAGAGTGATATTGATCTTACAAAAAAGTTGAAAGAGGCTGGTAAATTCTTAGAGGTGCAACTACTGGATCATGTGATTGTTGCTGGCCAGAAATACCTTAGCTTTGCAGATGAAGGACTCATATAAATGCTCCTTGGTGGCGTTAATCCAGCTTTCGGTCTGTCCATCAATATTTTGAACGCATTTTGACTTTAAACAAAGTAGGGTGAGAAAAATCAATTATGTCATTATTACCGCAATCATTCTCGTTGGTATCGGCACAACACTATATTCTTCAAAGTGGAATCAATCTACTCCCATTGCGCTGCACAAAGTTGAAAGAATCCAGCCTACGCCTGCAGAAAAGCCATTGGAAGCACAGGTTGACCCTAATCCATTTGTTCAGCAACTGCTAGACGAGTATCAACAATACATCAGTAAAGCGATTTTATCTGGCCAAGCTCCAGGCGCAGCGGTTGCTATCGTGAAAGATTCCAGTATTATTTTTCTGAAAGGATTTGGGCTAAGAGAAAGCGGCACTTTTGATTCCGTGAATGTCAATTCAGTTTTTCGGTTAGGTTCCGTGTCAAAATGTTTTGCAGCGGTACTTACAGGAACATTAGTATCAGATGAACTACTTGACTGGGATGATAAAGTCACTGAGTACCTCCCAAATTTTCAATTGAAGAACCAGGCGAACACAGATAGTCTAAAGATTCGTCATGTACTATCCCATACCATTGGCCTTCCCTATCACGCTTTTACCAACATGGTAGAAGAAAGAATTCCATTAGACACCTTGCTGATTCGTCTGAAAGAATTAAATCTTATTGACCTACCTGGAAAAGTTTATAGTTACCAAAACGTTGGGTATAGCCTGATTGAAAAAGTGATTGAGAATGTTACCTGTAAATCGTACGAAGAAGCCTTGTCAGAAAAATTATTCCAGCCTCTCCACATGCGAGATGCTTCAGCCTCGTATGCAGGTATTATTGGGAATAGCAATGTTGCCCAACCTCATTTTCGTTATAAGCGAGGATGGCGAACAACTGCAATATCCGATACTTATTACAATGTAGCGCCTGCGGGTGGCGTAAATGCCAGCATTGCCGATATGGGATTATGGCTTAAAGCATTACTCGGAACCCAGGAAGATGTTTTATCAGGGGCAACGATGGATGATATTCTCACACCGCAGATAAAAGCCATTTCTAAAAACAGAAATTTCAGGCGATGGAAAAGTCCAAAGGCTTCTTATTATGCAATGGGCTGGCGCGTGCTCACATTTAAAAATGATACACTGGATTATCACGGTGGTTATGTAAATGGCTATCGAAGCGAAGTGGCACTTGACCGTAAAAATAATATGGCCATTTGTGTCTTAACAAATTCTCCTGGTAGTTTAGCCGACCAAAGCATTCCAAAGTTCTTTGCAATCCGCAGTCGTTATCTTGAATTGATCGCTGCCTGGGAAAAACAGAACAAGGTATTACTGGCCACGCGGTAATTGACTTATGAAATTATCTTACTTGCTGATCATAATTTTAGTTGTAGCTATCGTTGGATTTATTTTTTATTCCTTAAGAGGCGGACAAACTGAAGAGGGCTATGCCATTACGATTCAGAAAGCCAGAGATGAAAAAGATGTCTTCATGAAAGGCAATGAGTCACCGTTTACCGATAGCACAGAAACTTTCACAGGACTTAAGTATTTTCCGCCTGACACTAAGTATCGAATTATTTCAGATCTCGAACCCATAAGAAATAAAAAAATGGTTGTTCTTACTACAAGCGATGGCAAAGAGCAAAAGTATTTGGAGCACTCCTATGCCATGTTTAACCTGGACGGTCTTGAGAACAAACTGCTGCTCTTAGAAATAATGGATATGGGCCCACTGCGGGGAAAGTTATTTTTAGCATTTGCCGATGCAACCAGCGCAAAAGAAACGTATGGAGCCGGCCGATATCTTGATGTCAAGAAAGTGCCAGGAGCCACCTCAATCACATTAGATTTCAATGAAGCCTATAATCCATATTGTGCCTACTCGGATGCTTTCTCCTGCCCCTTCCCACCAAAGGAAAATATCTTAAAAGTCGCTATCAATGCAGGAGAGAAGACATATCATTAATGAAGTCAGCGGAAAATATTGGCGGCTAATTAGTGATGTCTTTTCATTATTTTTGAAACCTATATTTTATTAGTAATGAAAATTTCCTACAACTGGCTTAAGCAATATATCGATATACCCGAATCCGCAGAAGAGATTGGAACAACCCTTACCGCAACAGGCCTTGAAGTTGAAGGCATTGAGTCTTTTGAAACTATTAAGGGCGGGCTAAAGGGACTGGTGATTGGTGAAGTGTTAACATGCGCCAAACACCCTAATGCAGACAAGCTTTCAGTAACTACGGTAAATGTAGGAGGCGTGCAACCTTTGCATATTGTATGTGGTGCGCCCAATGTTGCTGCAGGACAACGAGTAGTGGTGGCAACTCCAGGTACAACTATCCATCCAACTAAAGGTGAATCCTTCACCATAAAGGCCACAAAAATACGTGGAGAGCAATCAGAGGGCATGATCTGTGCTGAAGATGAAATCGGCATGGGCGAAAGTCATGCTGGAATTATAGTTTTGAATACTTCGGTAGCAAATGGAACCTCAGCAGCAGCGTTTTTCAACATTCAATCTGATTTTATTTTAGAAATTGGCTTAACTCCAAATCGTGCAGATGCTGCATCTCATATCGGTGTGGCAAGAGATATAAAAGCCGCTAAGAAACGTAAACTGAATATAGCCGATGTATCGAACTTTAAAACTGATACAACTTCAATGGCAATTCCTGTTATCGTTGAAAACACGGAAGCTTGCCCCCGATACTCTGGTGTAACCATTTCAGGTGTAACAATCCAGGAGTCACCCGACTGGTTAAAGAACAGACTCAAATCCATTGGCCTCTCTCCCATCAACAACATTGTTGACATTACCAATTTTGTATTGCACGAAACAGGTCAACCGTTACATGCTTTTGATGCCGATCAAATTAAAGGAAAAAAGGTAATTGTAAAGACGCTTTCTGCTGGAGCAAAATTCAAAACGCTGGATGGCAAAGACAGAACACTTTCAGCAAATGATTTGATGATCTGCGATGCGGACGGTGAGGGCATGTGTATTGCAGGTGTCTTTGGTGGCATTACATCCGGAATCTCTGAGAAGACAAGCGCCATATTTTTAGAAAGCGCCTGCTTCTCTTCCCAGTACATTCGAAGGACAGCGATGTACCATGGGCTGAAGACCGATGCCTCCTTTCGTTTTGAACGCGGCACGGACCCAAACATGACTGTGTATGCTTTGAAGCGCGCTGCGATGCTTATAAAGGAAATTGCTGGCGGTCAAATCTCGTCTGAGATAGTGGATGTATGTCCTATCACCATTGAAAACAGAATAATTGAAATAAAAGACAAAAACGTAACACGTCTCATCGGCAAAGCAATTCCTCGTGAAACCATTTTTTCAATATTAGAAAGTCTTGACATAAAAGTTGCTGATAAAGGGGAAGATAGATTTACAGTATCCGTGCCTCCTTATCGTGTGGATGTTACACAAGAGGCAGATGTGGTGGAGGAAATTCTCCGGATCTATGGGTTTAACAACATTGAGCTTTCAGAAATCGCAGGAACAGATTACCTGGCAAGCTTCCCCGAAAAAGATATTAATAAATATAGAAAGTCGGTAGGCGAAATGCTGGTTGCCAACGGATTTTATGAAATACTTACTAATTCATTGACCAATGTTGTTTTTCAGCAGAAACATAAATTAAGTTTTCCGGGCGAGCCAGTCGAAATTTTAAACAAGCTTAGTGAAGAACAAGGCATTTTACGTCAAACAATGCTTTTCACAGGCCTGGAAGTATGTACGTACAATATTAATCGGAAGCAGAAAGATCTAAGGCTGTTCGAATTTGGAAAAATCTATTGGAAAAACGCCACTGGTGATCATAGTCAGCAGTATTTGGAGGAGGAACGTCTAGCACTTTATGTAACCGGCAATTTCGAAACTGAAAATTGGCAAAATAAGACACGAACAATAACATATTACGATCTGGCGCAGCAGGTTTCACATATTCTGGTGAAATCATCGGTCGAAAATATAAAGCAAGAATCATTGAATGATCCTCTGTTCGATTACGGGGTAAGGATATTCAAGGGTACAAAGGAAATCGGAAAAGTGGGAAAGGTAAAAACTGCATTAGCAAAAGATTTTGGCATTAAGCAGGAAATATTTTATGCAGACTTAAATACAGCCTTGCTTTTCAAAGCTGCAACCCCTAAGTTCGTTGTTAAGGAAGTGCCAAAGTTCCCTGAAGTAAGACGAGACTTGTCGCTTGTATTAGACAAGCAAGTTACATTTGCAGAGATAAAAGAATTGGTACTCGCTACAGAGAAGCGATTGATAAAAGACATCATTGCGTTTGATGTTTATGAAGGGGATAAGATTCCGGAAGGGAAAAAAGCGTATGCACTTGGATTTACCTTACTTGACGAGAGCAAAACACTAACAGACGAGGAGATTGATAAAACAATGGGTAAGTTGATGAGCGCTTTTGAAGGGAAGATGGGTGCGTTGATTAGGAAATAGTAGTGAATAATGAGTTATAGAGGCTTGCAATCAGTTGACCGAAACCCTGGAACTCATAAGTTGTAACTGAAAACCTTGAAATTAAGCTATGGATCAGGAAACATTAAAAACTAATCTAAACGGACTAGAGCGTAAAATATTAGTGTTGCTCAATGAGCATAAATCGGTGAAAGATGAGATGAGGGGGCTTAAACTGGAGAACCACGAACTTAAGATCGACTTGAAGAAGCGAGATGAGCAGCTTCATAATTTTAAAAATCAGATTAAAATCACTAAAATTGTAGATCATATAAACCCTGAAGACGGAAGTGCTTCGGAGCTGAAAAGGAAAGTTGACGAGTATATCCGAGAAATCGATAAGTGCATAGCTCACTTGAGCAGATAACCCGGTTTAAAATTGATGGAAGATTTATCCGTAAAAATAAAAATTGCTGACCGCGAATACCCAATGAAGGTGAAGCGCAAGGAGGAAGAGAAGGTTAGAGCGGCAGGCAAACTCATCAATGAAAAAATTAAACACTATCGGGAACAATTTGGCATTGACGACAAGCAGGACTTGCTGGCAATGGTTGCATTTGATTGTCTGGTTGATAAACTGGCAGATGAAGAAAATCTCCAGGGAATCGATCAAACTGTGATTGAAAAGGTTAATCACCTTAATCACTTGGTATCTCAAGCACGCTAATCTTCTATCCTTTCTTCTCCTTCCTTTCCAATTCGCTGTTGTAAATGGGGTATTGTTTTCGCAAAAATGCGTGACATCACCCTGAATCAGGCAGCCTCACAGTGAGCGGGTATATGCAACCATTTAATTTTTTAAACTATGGAAATAACCGTCATTGCGCTGATTGCACTAGTAGTCACCATTCTACTGAGTTTTTTAATCGGCAGCTTGCTCTACAAGCGAAGAATTAGAAAGAACGAACAAGGAGCTGGAGAAAGGGCTAAATTAATTATTAAGGAGGCTGAACTTGAAGCGGAGAACATCAAGAAAGACAAAATTATTGAGGCCAAAGAGAAACTGCTGAAAATGAAGCAGGAATTTGAAGACGAAGCCAATCGCAAGAAAAACCAGATCATTAGCAACGAGCAAAAGATCAAGCAACGTGAAGCTCAAATTTCAAAAGAACTGGAGACGTTAAAAAGAAAAGAAGGAGAAGTTGACGAAGAGCGCCAAAGCCTTGCGCAACAACATGAGTTGGTAAAAAAACGCAAAGAAGAACTTGACAAGTTCAACGCACAGAAAGTAGCTGTGCTCGAAGGAATATCCAAGCTGTCTGCCGATCAGGCCCGCGATCAGTTAGTTGAATCTATGAAGGAAGAAGCCAACACTAAGGCCAGTTCCTACATCAAAGATATAATGGAGCAAGCCAAACTCTCAGCCACCAAAGAAGCAAAGAAAATTGTTGTCGAAACCATTCAGCGA
>JAENVX010000423.1 GCA_016650355.1 Bacteroidia bacterium
GTATTCGCCTGTCAGGTTGTGGATGTCAGCGTATTTGTTTAGGATTAAAGCATACTCGGATTCTTTCCTGTTGAAATTGATCAACCCTGCGCTGGCTGCGTTTTTAGCTGCTTTTACGTTTCCTAGATTAATTAGCACATCCAGGTAAAAAGTAAGAGACTCAGCGTATTCGGGTGAGCCTTTACCGTACAATTTTTCATCTATAGTCAATAGTTCCTCTCCTCGTGTTCTGGTTTCCTGGTAACGTCCAACAATGCTGTAGGTGTTAGTGAGGTTAAACAATATGGAACTATAGGAATCAGTTTCAAGTTGACCAAGGGCAAGCCTTAGTGTTCGTTCTTGTTCCCAAAATAGAATAGCCTTATCGTAATCCTCCACACCATAATTCGCTTCAGCAAAAATGCTTACGGTGGCCGCTGCCAACGTGTCCAGCCTGTTAGCGAGTAAGGGCAGCACCAGATTCTCCTGAGCAATTACATCCTCATAGCTTTGGGCCTTTGCTAACTCATCCAGCTCTGTGTAGCGCTCTTCCAACGTTTGACTGAAGGAACCGAATCCGCTGGCAATGAGCATCGAAATGAAAACATAATTTTTCATAATTTTCTTGGGCGCCTCAAGTTACTATTAAGATTTTCTTTTGGAAATACCTTGAAAGTGGTATGCGCGGTGGATTTGATAAAAGGCTGGACTAAACTAACGAACCAACACCTCATACCGATTTTTCAAGCGGAATTTTGACCATGATATTTGTTCCGTTACCCGGGCTGCTGTTAATTTCAATGGTACCATTAAGACTTTCCGTACGCGCCTTCATGTTTTGAAGGCCTATGCCATGAGCGTTTGATTTTGGGTCAAACCCCCGGCCATTGTCTTCAATGGTCATCACAATCTCGTTTTCATATTTAAAAAATTGTAAGTCAAGTTGTGTGGCACGCGCATGCTTCAACACATTTCTGATTGCTTCCTGTACGACACGGAGCAGGTGATGCGTGGTCTCTGGTGAAAGTACGTTAATGTCATAGTATTGAACATCCGTTTTTAATTCTTCGTGCTGGCTTGTTTCTTCCAATAGCTGTTCGATCAATTGTCGAAAATCTCCAACTGCCAGATTCGTTGGTGCCAGTTGATGTGACAATGTGCGTACGTCATTGCAAAGAATGTCGATTTGATTTTCAAGTGTTTGATTTTGACCTTTGTTGTCGGTGATAAAACGTTTCAAGCTACCCAGCCGACTGCCAATGTCGTCATGCAATTCGCGTGAAATCCGCTGGCGTTCCTTTTCAGTGCCGTCTACATATGCCTTTAGTAGTTCCTTTTGTTGCTTTGCCATGCTTAACGAAAGTTGATTACGCTCGGTGTAAACTTTGCTCACTTGATAGGTGAGGCCGACTGAAAAAATAAGCATTTCTATTGAGGTACCAATTAGTACTGGATTTACCGGTAAATGGACAATTGAAATCCATCCAAATTCGGAAAAAATAATTGCTTGATACCCCAACAACAATGCTCCCCACGCTATAAAATAAATGGCTACGGTGGTGCGTTGTTTATCAAAACATCGAATGGCTGAATAAACCAATGATACTACACCAAGGATGGCAACTAAATATAACAAAGACATAAACCATGTGCCATTCTTAGTCATAAAGTCGTAAGCGAACGGGTAGACTAATGAAATGACGCCAAGAAACAAGAGTAAATAATTTTGGAAGCGTATTACCTTTGGAAGATACTCCTTAAGATTCAAAAAATGTTGGGTGAATTTTACTGTACTAAAAATAACGATTACGCTTAAATATATTCTTACCAAGGTATTAAAGCCCATCATGCTAGGGTAGATGTATTGAAATGAAAAGCCCAGGGCAGTAAATAGGTAAATCGCGCTGACGAACGCCATTAGAAAGTACCAACCATAAATGGCTTTTCTTAAAAAGATGAAGGCCATAATGGCGTAACACATGCAAAGTGTGATAATGCCAAAAAACAAGCCTAGCCAAAGATGTTGGGTAAGAGATTTTTCAAGGAAGGCGTTCTTTGTCCATAAGTAGGTAGGAAATGAGAGAGAGCTATTACGTTTATCAATTTTTAGTAGAATTGTTTTTGCTTGCCCAGGCTCATAACTTAAGGGAATGGCAAAATTTCTGTGGTTAATTGGTCTGCTTGAGAAAAGAAGATTATCCCCAGTCGTAGCTAAAAGTTCTTCATCACCCTTAAAGTTAATAGCATAAACATTTAGCCAATCGATCTGAGGGTTATCAATCTCAAGTATTTTATCTTCACGGTGTCTTGATTCATTTTTATAAGTAAAGGCGAGCCAATAGACTTTTCTGGTAAACCCAACGCTTGCCTTTTGATCTTTTCGTTTTTCGTTAAGTAATAGCTTCCAGGCTTTCTTGGGACTTAGTTCGTCCGTTGTTGAAAAGACGATTCCTCTTTTTACAAGATCCATCTTTTGATTGGTCTCATTCGTTCGTATTGTATCGGGAGGGCTCCCAAAACCGTGAGTAGGAAAAGTCAGTAAAAGAAGAAATAAAGAATATAGGCTAAATGATTTTATGTTCATAAGCGAACCGTACAAGGGATGCGAGGTTGTTTATTTCCAATTTGCGAAATATATTTTTGCGATGTGTATCCACTGTATGTTGGCTTATGTTTAGGTCGATGGAAGCTTTTTCTGATGTGTTACCAAGAGCCAATGCCCGAATGATTTCCACCTCGCGCTTGGTGAGCTTCATTTTTTGTGTGAAGCTATCGTGGAAAAGTTTTTTCTTCTCAAGTTCTTCTTTCATATGACGCGATAGATAAAAAGAAGTATTGGTCACATGGTCCAGTGCCCTAATAAGCTCATAATTGGCAGCATTCTTTAGCAGGTAGGCATTCGCCCCTTCTTCGCGCGCGCGTTCAACCAGAAATTCATCCTGATACATGGTGAGAATAACAATACAAATTTCTTTATCGAATTCTCTCACCGATTTTAGCAATGAAAACCCATCGGTATCGGGCAAGTTAAGATCTAATATGAGTATCTCTGGATTTTGCTTTTTAAGTAGAGGTATTAATTCGTTGCCATTTTTTGCTAGCCCGGCAAGCGAATAGTTTTCGGATAGATCCAACAGCAACTTCAGACCGGTGTAGACGATTTCATGGTCTTCACAGATGATCACTTTTTTTTTCTTCCCTGGTTCCTTCATCATTATATTCAACTGGGAAAAATACCTAAATCCCGGTATTGACACACAACTATTTATATTTTTTTCGTGACGGAGTCACTTTTTAAAGCATGTAAGTTTTTCACGAGAATACCCGATTTCGGGTATTGCATTGTATAGGGTTCAACAAGTATTTTTAAAAAAATAATATATCATGAGAAAATTTCTACCTCTTATTTTTCTTTTTCTGGTTGCCACGGCTACCTATGGACAAAATAAAACCCTTGGAGTTGGCACACCTGCTCCAAATGCAAACGCTGCCATGCATGTAGAATCGCCAACCAATAATCAAGGATTTATAATGCCGCGATTAACTACCGCACAGCGAACAGGCATAAGTTCCTTATTAACAGCAACTGACAACGGATTGATGTTGTATGACACGGATTTAAAAACAATTTATATCTGGGATGGTGCAATCTGGAAAAGTACAGCGCAGGTTGCTGGTGGCAGCAAGCTCTCGTATCCTTACAAGGATAGCGTTACAACAAATCCTGGTGCCATTGATGTGTTTGCCTTGAAATATAATGCTACGGATAATGCGCGAGTTATGCGTATTGAGAATCAATCGGCCACTAATGGATCAAGTGCTCTCAGTGTATATAATCAAGGTGTTGGTCTTGCTGGCTATTTCCAAGTAAACAATGCAGCATCGGGAGCTTCAGCACTATATGGAACAACAAACTCTGACCTCGGTGGCGCTCTGGCACCGGTAGGTGTTTATGGACAATCAACTGGTACAGGTTCACTAGGCGGATCTTTTAGGGTTTCGAATGCAGCTAACACGTTTCCAGCCCTGTATGCCGAAACGAACGGAACTGGCAATGTTTTAAATCTTAATCAGATAAACGTTGGTAACACGTCAGCGGTTGTCAATATTGCCAATGCAGGAACCGGCAATGCTATTCAAACCACAGGCAAAATTGCTGCCGGGCAGTTTATTGGAAATGGAAGTGGGCTAACGAACGTGACAGCGACTAATCCTAGATTAACCTTACCCTACCAAGACTCAGTGTTGACGGCACCCGCCAACTCCAATTTACTGAAACTTTACTATGGGGGCACAGCCGCAGCCAACGTGGGCCTTGCCTATTTTGAAAACCTAAATCCAAACAATTCATTTGGGCCTCTATTTGTAAGAACCCTTGGAATTGGATCTGCCAGCAACTTTTTTGTTACTAATACTGCCAGTGCGGGTGCGGCAGTTGGTGGTACAACCAATGGAACAGGTCAGGCCATACGAGGTCTTACTACTGGTACCGGTCAAGCAGGAACATTTACTGTTAACAATGCATCTAATACATCAGCTGCACTAGTGGCAACAACAAATGGATCTGGCTCGGCTATCTTTTCTCAAAATACAGGTGTGGGTAACGGGTTTGCTGGCAATTTTACATCCACCCAAGCAACCAATACTTTCCCGGCCATTCAAGCCAATACGGCCGGTACAGGCCCGGGTGTGCGGGTTCTTCAAAATGCATCGAGCCTTGGTGGAGGTATGGATGTAATCATGCAAAATACTTCAGGTACTGCGGTTGGATTTAATGTGGATCAGCAAGGACTTGGCTCCGCTGGGTCGTTTGGAATAAATAATGCTACAAATTCTTCAACAGCTTTGAGCGCTGTTACTAACGGGACTGGTTATGCATTAGAAGTACAAGCAACAGGCACCGGGGATAATGCTTTATTTAATGTGAGCAATCCTGCAAGCTCAGGATCTCCTGTAGTTGCGACTACTAATGGTATTGGACTTGCCGGATTTTTTCAGGTAAATAACACTACGGCTGGAACTACTGCTTTGCAGGCTACGACTAACTCTAATGTTGGTGGCGCTACACCGCCAGTTGCAATTTTTGGGAGTGCTACGGGAACAGGAGCCTCCGCTGGTTCTTTTAGAATCAACAACGCAACCAATCCTTATGCAGCATTATTCAGTCAAACAAACGGAACGGGAATGTCCCTTCTTGTTAATCATGCTGGACCTTCAGGAA
>JAENVX010000424.1 GCA_016650355.1 Bacteroidia bacterium
CGACAACCATGAATTTAAGTACAGGATCTTCCCTCACCTTATCCCAGGCTCCTCTTAATGTAAGCAATCCGTTTATCATACCACCCCATGACGGCGCAATAAGCATTATTGAAAAAGCAGTACCCAGTGACTGCGCCCAGTCGGGAAGCGATGTGTATAATAAGTGATGAGGACCAGCCCAGATATAAATAAAAATGAGCGACCAGAAGTGTATGATGGATAATCTATAAGAATAAACTGGACGGTTGGCTGCTTTGGGCAGGAAGTAATACATCATACCAAGGAATGGCGTGGTAAGAAAGAACGCTACTGCGTTATGACCATACCACCATTGCACGAGGGCATCCTGCACGCCAGCATAGAAAGAATAGCTTTTGAAAAAATTCACAGGCATTGCAAATGAATTGACAATGTGTAGCACCGCCACCGTGACAAACGTGGCAATGTAAAACCAGATGGCTACATACATGTGTCTTTCCCTCCGCCTGATAATCGTGCCGATCATATTCCATCCGAAAACCACCCAGATAAGCGCGATAGCGATATCGATAGGCCATTCTAATTCTGCATACTCTTTTGAGGTGGTGAGACCTAACGGTAGGGTGATGGCGGCTGCAAGTATGATCAGCTGCCATCCCCAGAAATGTATCCAACTAAGTGTGTCGTTGAACATCCGCGTTTTCAACAAACGTTGCATGGAATAGTACACTCCGGCAAACATTGCATTGCCTACAAAAGCAAAGATTACCGCATTTGTATGTAATGGGCGTATTCTGCCAAAAGTGGTATACTGTAAATCAAAATTCGCAATAGGGTAAAAAAGCTGGATGGCTGCCAAGAGACCAACCGACATGCCCACGATTCCGAAAATAACTGTGGCAATAATAAATGCTTTGACAATTTTATTGTCGTAGTGGATTTTCTCAAGTTCCATAGATCGGCTCAGGGTTTATGATGATGGCCATAAAAGTAAAACCATGACGAGGGGCCAGATATGATGCTTATTAGTGAAAAAGGTGATTTTTGTCAGTAAAGACTAAAGGGCTGATTGGCTATACATTTAGAATATGCTATTGCATATCTTCCCGTGTTGGTAACCATACCATTAGGACAACTATGAAAACACAGACGTCTGACGAATTAAAAAAAGGATAGTTGACAAACTCGGATACGATTTCGGAACCTTACTCGGCTCGTTGTACCTTGAAATACTCTGGATGACAAACAAGTGGCATGCTTTTAATGAACTGTTTTGTTCAAAATTATCTAGGATCGACCTGATGAATGAATCCTCATCATACTTCTTTTTTACAGTTCAAGAAGTTTTAAGGGATGATTTGTTGTTAACTATTGCAAAATTGACCGACCCTCCTAAGTCAATAGGCAATAAAAAAACATCACACTTAGGGGCATTGCACAATTCCTACGTAAAGACCATAGGGACAAACACGAAATTGACCTGAATTACATTTCTTGAAGAAGCGAAGTTTTGTCGGGACTGGAGAAATAGAAAAATAGCTCATGTGGACTATACATTAACGGCCAATTTACCCAACGTTACGCCATTAGAGCCTGCGACAAAAGAGAAACTAATATTAGTCATCAGTAAGATCCATGAACTATATAATAAAGTTTCTAACTACTATCTAAATAGCGAAACGCTGTTTAGCCTCAATGTCAATGGGACAACCCTCTACTTCGTACAATTGAAAGTGGTTTGCGTTTTGAAGAAGAAGTTAAAAAGAAAATGTTGCAAGGAACTTGGACAGACGACAATTTCAAAAGTAGAGTGTAAAGGCACGGCTACAACACTAGTATAAAGAAGACCTGCCTGCAAAGGCAGATCTTCTTATTGCTCACTTAATTATCGCACAATAGGATCCTTCCAAAATCGAATAGTCAAATCTATTCACTTTTGTTTCTGCTTTGAACTGCAGCCAGATATCCGACTTGACTACTAGCCTCTATTGTTTCTCTTATAGAAATATTCTAACCTGGAGGGTTCATAAATAATCTTGCCCGTTAAATGCGCGAAATGTGTAAAACTCTTACAGCAGGGTGTAACGGTGCCCAGTTGAAATGCTTACACATTTGTAAGGTCAAATCGAAACTACTGAGTTTAACGGTGCGCAACGTTGCAGCTGGAAAAATTAACCGTGAGTTAAAGGTTTATGACAAAATAAAATGAAAACAAAAATATTTTTACCAATCCTAACAATTCTGTCCGCTGTTTTAATAGTTGGATGTGATCGTTTGAATGTTGAGCCGTCTCCCTCACGCAACCTTTCAAATGAATCGTCTTTTAGTGCCGATCAAAATCCTGCTCCCGGTCTGACTGGATCATTGGCAGGTGTCAATCTTGGAGTTGCTGGCAATTTTGTAATTCTGTCGAAGTCAGGAATTACCGATGTTTATAAATCGGATATTACCGGAGATGTTGGCTCTAGCCCAATCACCGGTGCAGCACTTCTTTTAAGCTGCTCTGAAGTTGTAGGTACAATTTATACGGTAGATGCTGCCGGACCTCTGCCATGCAGGGTAACGGATGCTACTATGTTAACATCAGCAGTTGGTGATATGCAAGCCGCATACCTGGATGCCGCTGGTCGTATTAATCCGGATTTTATAGAGTTAGGTGCCGGTAATATCGGAGGCCTAACCCTTACACCTGGTTTATACACATGGTCAAGCGCACTTATCATCCCTACAGATATTGCAATTGCTGGCGGCCCTAATGATGTTTGGATCTTCCAGGTTGCTGGGACCATGACTATGAGTTCTGCTGTGAACGTTACCTTGAGTGGTGGTGCACAAGCAAAGAATATTTATTGGGTGACAGCTGGTGCTGTTACGTTAGGAACAACCAGTCATTTCGAAGGAAATATATTGGGAGCAACTGGGATCAATTTACAGACAGGCGCATCGATGAACGGAAGAATGTTGGCACAAACTGCTGTAACTCTTCAAATGAATACCGTTGTAGTACCACAATAAGTAATTGCCTAAAACTAAAGAGACTGCCGCAAAGACAGTCGCTTTTTACTTTTAGCGCAGTTCATTAAATTTTATCGAAGCTCGTTAGTTGTCAGCATTATAGAATCAAGATTAAAATCACGTTGCAACTTTTTTTAGAATATGGGCTTTGCATCACCCAGATGATTTCGTCACCATTTGAAAGATCAGTGATGTGTGTAAAACTCTTCCTTTTAGATGTAATGCCTAGCGGGGCCAATCATATTCCTTTGTGAAGTCAAACCGGGTACGCTTGAAATGAGTTCTGCCGTAAAAATTATCTTGAGTGGTGGAGCGCAAGCAAAGAATATTTTCTGGCAAGCTTCTGGTGCCGTTACCTTAGGAACGACTAGTCATTTCGAGGGAAACATATTAGGTCAATCAGATATTAATTTACAGACAGGCGCATCTATCAATGGAAGGATGTTGGCCCAAACTGCTGTAACTCTTCAAATGAGGGCAGTGGTGGTACCAAAATAAAGTAGAGGAAATCAAAACATAACAAAGAGCTACCGCGAGGTCAGCCTTTTTTGTTTTCCAATGTTCATTAACATACCTATTCACTCAGAAAAATACTGGGAATCTGTAACATCTTTCCAGCCATCTGTAACACTTTATGGTTCTGACTACTGCACCTTTGGTCTAGTGATTATTCACATCCACTACTAACCCCATGGACAATGACAACGGAATTGCAAGGAGACTGGAACGAGATAAAAGAAAAGTTGAAACAAAAATTTGCCACCCTTACGGATAACGATGTATTGTTGGCAGAAGGCAAGCAGGATCAGATGTTAGGTCGACTCCAGGTTAAACTTGGTAAAACAAGAGAAGAATTGCTTAAGATTATCGGTACGCTTTTTTCATCTGCTTTTTGAAAAATAATGGACCATCGATTTAGTAGACCCGCTGCTTTTTAAACACATAAAAGCATCAATAGGTGGGTGGGAGGAAATCAAAGACATATGCAAGACTCTTACAGTGCCATGTAACAATTTGCTGCGCAGGGGACCTCACCTTTGCCATGTTAATGCTTGTTCACTACAACAGCATTGGCTATGAAGGATGCTTACGGACAATCGCACGTTGTTTTCTTCATTAAATAATTTCGAAGCGATTTAAACAAACTAAAATGAAACTATTAAAAATGTTCCCGGTCTTAACAATGTTGTTGATCGTATTGGTGACCGGATGTAAAAAAGATGATGACCCGGCCATTCGACCTACGGTGATTTCCACAGATCCACTTACCGATGCTACCAATAGAGGCATCGGTGAAAAGATTTCAGCAACGTTCAGTGTGGCAATGGATCCTTCCACCATCACAAGCTCTTCCTTTACACTAAAGCAAGGAACCGTTAGTGTTGCGGGGGAAGTAAGTTACACAGGCACAACGGCTTCGTTCACACCTACAGCAGCACTGGCACCAAATGCAGTCCACACAGCAACAATTACTACTGCATCTCAAAATGTGTCCGGAACGAGTTTAGCTGAAGACATGATCTGGAGTTTCACTACAGGCGCCCTGCCAGATACTTCGTTGCCGACAGTGACGTTGACAGATCCAGCGAACAATGCCACCGGAGTAACCCTTAACAAGGCAGTGGTTGTAACGTTTAGTGAGGCGATGGATCAAACCACGATTACCGCTTTGACTTTTACTATAATGCAAGGTTCAACTTCCATTGCAGGAACGGTGACAAAGACAGGCACAACAGGAACTTTTACTCCCGCAAGTAATTTGGAATACAGTAAAATTTATACCGTAACCATTTCTACTGGAGCCAAGGATGTGGCAGGAAACGCTTTGGCAACTACCTATACGTCTAGCTTTACTACGGGAGCAGCACCGGATACTACAGTGCCAACAGTACTATCAACGGACCCACTTAACAACGCGATAAGTGTTGCAAGCAATAAAATGGTAACCATAGCCTTTAGTGAGGCAATGACAGCGTCAACAATAAACGCTACTACGTTTACCTTAAATCAAGGTACGACAGCTGTTACTGGTGTAGTGGCATATACGGAAACAACAGCAACATTTA
This sequence comes from Bacteroidia bacterium, assembly GCA_016650355.1. Taxonomy (GTDB): domain Bacteria; phylum Bacteroidota; class Bacteroidia; order Cytophagales; family Cyclobacteriaceae; genus ELB16-189. The sequence goes on from JAENVX010000424.1 coordinate 5,061, forward strand.
CACCTGCAACTGCTTTGGCAGCTAACACGGCCTATACCGCCACCATCACAACAGGAGCAAAAGATGTTGCAGGCAATGCACTTGCAACTGCTACCGTTTGGAGTTTCACAACGGCAGGTCCGTCATCAAATCTTGCACCGGTTGATCTTGGAGCAGCAGCTAATTATGTAATTCTTGCAAAAGCAGCAGTTAATAATAATCCTACTTCTGCCATCACGGGAGATATAGGATTGAGTCCTGCTGCCACATCTTTTATTACAGGATTTGCTTTGACAAACGCAACGGGATTAGCTACTTCCCCTCAGGTAACTGGGAATCTATATGCTGCCGACATGGCGGATCCTACTCCGATTAACCTGACGACAGCAGTAAACAATATGATCACTGCTTACAACGATGCAGCAGGACGTCCTTCTCCGGATTTCTCTGAATTGGCGACAGGAAATATTGGTGGAAGAACCCTTACAGGTGGACTCTATAAATGGTCGAACACCGTTACGTTGCCATCCGATGTTACCATTTCAGGTGGAGCGAACGATGTATGGATCTTCCAGATCGCTGGTGATCTTACCATAAGCAATGCCGTGAATATGACGTTGATTGGCGGAGCTCAGCCAAAAAACATTTTCTGGCAAGTGGCGGGTACAGTCACGATCGGAACAACCGCACACTTTGAAGGAGTCATATTATCTCAGACAGGCATCACTTTTCAAACTGGCGCCTCATTCAAGGGTAGAGCCTTAGCACAGACGGTGGTTATCCTGGATGGAAATGCGATTACAATGCCTTAGTACAATAAAAAAGAGTAATCAAAATTATAATTGAAGAGAAGCTGCCCTTAGGGGCAGTTTTTTTGCCGTCCTATTTCGTGTATGGCGCTCACCCAAACGTTCATTTTAAGATAATCGAACAAAGCCTGATTTAATCCCAACTTAGAAGAATCAGTGATTTGTGTAAGACTTATTCGCAAGACTGTAATTTCTGACCGCATGAATATCCTACCTTGTAAGGATTCCAGCCCTGAAATAAGCACCTTTTGAAAATATACATTAAGTACATGGTGAGCAACCGCTGTAAAATGGCGGTGAAAGAAGTACTGAAAGGACTCGGGCTGCATTTCATCGTTGTGGATCTGGGTGAAGTGGAAATCATGGAAAATATTTCTGAGGAGCAACGAGAGCAACTCAAACTTGCACTGCTTACATCCGGGCTTGAGTTAATGGACGATAAGAAAGCGGTCTTGATTGAAAAAGTGAAAAATGTAATTACTGAAATGATTCATTATTCCGAGGAGCTTCCTAAAATGAATTATTCGGATTACATCAGTAAAAAACTGGACTACGATTATACCTACCTCTCCAATCTGTTTACAGAAGTGAAAGGTATCACGATTCAGCAGTTCATTATCATTCATAAAATTGAAAGAGCAAAGGAATTATTGTTGTATGACGAGTTAAGTCTTACGCAGATTTCTTTTAAACTAAATTATAGCAGCGTTGGGCATTTATCCAATCAGTTTAAAAAAATAACAGGGCTTACACCTTCGCATTTTAAACAATTGAAGGACAAAAGGAGAATACCAATTGAAGAAATCTAATCCTATCCTCCTTACATAAATTAACTCGATCAGACAGCATATGGCTAAAATAAGAAAATCGGATGAGCTGATTATAGCGAATAAGGAATTGGTCTTTCAGAATAAAGAGAAGGAAAAACGCGCGGTGGAGTTAATCATTGCCAACAAAGAACTGGCGTTTCAAAACAAAGAGAAAGAAAAACGCGCAGCTGAATTAATCATTGCCAACAAGGAACTCGTCTTTCAAGACGGTGAGAAAGAAAAACGCGCAGAAGAGTTAATCATTGCCAATAAGGAACTTGCCTTTCAGGATGGAGAGAAGGAAAAACGGGCCGCGGAGTTAATCATAGCCAACAAAGAACTGGTCTTTCAAAACGAAGAAAAGGAAAAACGTGCAGACGAGTTAATCATCGCCAACAAAGAGTTGGTCTTTCAAAACGAAGAGAAGGGGAAGCGCGCAGACGAGTTAATTATCGCCAATAAGGAACTGGTCTTTCAAAACGGAGAGAAGGAAAAGCGCGCGGCAGAATTATTCATCGCCAACAAAGAGCTGGTCTTTCAAAACGAAGAGAAAGAAAAAAGGGCAGCGGAACTAATCATTGCCAACAAGGAACTGGTCTTTCAAAACGAAGAAAAGGAAAAGCGCGCGGCAGAGCTAATCATTGCCAACAAAGAACTGGCCTTTCAAAACGAAGAAAAGGAAAAACGCGCTGCGGAGCTGATCATTGCCAACAAGGAACTGGCCTTTCAAAACGAAGAGAAGGAGAAGCGCGCGGCAGAGTTATTCATCGCCAACAAAGAGCTTGTTTTTCAAACCGGAGAGAAGGAAAAGCGGGCTGCCGAGTTGGTGATTGCCGACATCGAACTTGACTTTCAAAACAAAGAGAAAGAAAAACGGGAAGTGGCAAACAAAGAACTGGAAGCATTCAGCTATTCTGCAAAATTGGCCTCTCAATACTCGCTCAGTCTTATCGAAGCAAGTCTTGATCCTTTGGTTACCATTAGTACCGAAGGCAAGATCACTGATATGAATGAGGCCCTCGTGAGCATCACCGGCATGACACGCGGGGAGCTTACCGGCACCGACTTCTTTAACTATTTCACAGAGCCGCAAAAGGCACGCGAAGTTTACCAGGAAGTATTTGCGAAAGGATCTGTTGCCGATTCTCCACTTACCCTTCACCATAAGGACGGCAAACTAACCGATGTGTTATTTAATGGATCGGTTTATAAAGATGATAGCGGAAATGTATTGGGCGTTGTGATTGTGGCAAGAGACGTTACTGACCAGAAAAGAATTGCTACGGAACTGCTGGAAGCAAAAGTATTTGCTGAGTTAGCTACTGAAATTGCCGAAGAGGCAAAAAGCAAAGCCGAAAGCGCTACACATATAGCTATTGAAGCTGTGAAAGCAAAGCAGCAATTTCTGTCAAACATGAGTCACGAAATCCGCACACCTATGAATGCGATTATCGGGTTTACAAAAGTGGTGTTGAAAACGGATTTGTCTGCAAAGCAAAAGGAATACCTGACTGCTATAAAAGTGAGTGGCGATTCATTAATCGTACTTATAAATGACATACTCGATTTGGCAAAAGTAGATGCCGGCAAAATGACATTTGAGCAAACCCCTTTTAAAATGGCATCGTCTATCTCCGCCATGCTTCAGTTGTTTGAGCAAAAAATACAGGAAAAGAATCTGGAGCTGCTGAAAGAATACGACAATAAAATTCCGGAGGTGCTGGTGGGCGACCCTGCTCGTTTACACCAGATTATTTTAAATCTGGTTAGTAATGCGGTAAAATTTACTACCCGGGGAAAAATCACCGTACGAGTGCATTTGTTAAAAGAGGACGAAGAGGAAGCCACCATTGAATTTGCGGTTACCGATACAGGAATTGGAATACCAGAAGATAAGCTTGAGAATATTTTTGAAAACTTTGAGCAGGCAACCAGTGGCACTTCCAGGTTGTATGGAGGAACGGGTCTTGGACTTGCTATCGTTAAACAATTAGTGGAGCCGCAGGGGGGAAGCATTCATGTAAAAAGTAAAATGGATGAAGGCTCTACATTTAGTTTTATACTGAGCTTTAAAAAGACAACTGCGGGAGCTGAATCAGAAACAGAACTCATGGAATTAGATGCAGAAATTAAAAATATAAAAGTGTTGGTGGTAGAAGATATTGCGCTCAATCAACTGCTGATGAAAACACTTTTAGATGATTTTGGATTTGAACGGGATATTGCAGCCAACGGAAAAATAGCCATCGAGAAACTGGAGGCTAACTCCTACGATATTATTTTGATGGACCTGCAGATGCCCGAAATGAACGGATTTGAAGCGACCGAATACATTCGCCACACCATGAATTCTAAAATTCCAATCATCGCTTTAACAGCCGATGTGACCACCGTGGATGTAGCAAAATGCAAAGCCGCTGGCATGAACGATTACATCGCTAAACCCATTGACGAAAAATTATTGTACAGTAAAATAGTTGGGCTCGTAAAAAAACCTATGATGAAGTATAAAGCGCAGGACGCAAATGCAAACGAACCACCTGCCGTTTCACGTTGCATCGACCTGACCTATATGAACCGCATTACAAAATCTGACAGTGCATTGATGACGGAAATCATGACCATTTATTTGCATCAAACCCCTCCTTTAATTAAAGCTATGAAACAAAGTGTGCTGGATAAAGATTGGCGTGCCTTGTATTCGAGCATACATAAAATGATTCCTTCCTTTTCAGTGGTGGGTATTCATACGGATTTTGAAAGTATGGCAAAAAAATTACAGGAATATGCTCGCCAGAATAATGAAGATGGACAGGCAGGTCACCGGGAGCAGACGGAACGAATACCAGATCTGGTCTTGCAGCTTGAAGACGTTTGCATGCAGGCCTGTCGGGAATTACAAGAAGAGTTCAACAAGTTAAACAACGCTGCCTGATGAATACCAAAGATAAAATAATGCTTTTCCTGGTGGATGACGATGCGGTTTTTTTAAAATCACTGGAAATTGAATTTCTCCAACATGGAGATTTTTCCATTGACACCTTTTCAACGGGTGAACTTTGTCTGGAGAATTTATCGCAGAATCCGGATGTCATCATTTTAGATTATCACCTCGATGGCATTGATACAAATGCGATGAACGGGGTTGAAACACTGGATAGAATAAAAGCCTTCAATCCGGATATTCCTGTGGTGATGCTGTCCTCACAAGATAAAATCGAGGTGGCGATTAAATGCATGCA
>JAENVX010000425.1 GCA_016650355.1 Bacteroidia bacterium
TACAAATTCTTAGCGCCACGCTTCTTTCGTCTGATCCTGTAACGATCCATAATGTTCCCAACATCGTCGATGTAAATAAGCTGATCGAATTGATTGGCGCGATGGGAAGCAAAGTAGAAAAGCTGGGCCCTGAGTCCTATCGTTTTACAGCCTCTACCATCAACATTCAATATTTAGAAACAGAAGAATATAGAAAAAAGGCCGCCTCGCTTAGAGGGTCCGTTATGTTACTCGGACCGATCCTTGCCCGCTTTGGAAAAGCAACGATGCCCAAACCAGGAGGCGATAAAATTGGACGACGTCGTTTGGATACTCACTTCTTAGGATTTCAAAAGCTTGGCGCCAAATTCAATTTCGATTCAGAAGAACATCTTTTTACCATCGATGCTTCTGAATTAAAAGGATGCTACATGCTGCTGGATGAAGCCTCTGTTACGGGCACGGCAAACATTGTTATGGCAGCCGTACTCGCAAAAGGCACGACTACGATTTACTATGCTGCGTGTGAACCATACCTTCAGCAACTTTGCCTTATGCTGAATCGTATGGGTGCAAAAATAGGTGGCATAGGCTCGAACTTGTTGACAATAGAAGGCGTAAAGAGTCTCAAGGGTACAGAGCACACGCTTCTTCCCGACATGATCGAGATCGGAAGCTTTATTGGATTGGCAGCCATGACTCAATCAGAAATTACCATAAAGAACTGCAAAATCGAAGCATTGGGAATTATTCCTGAAATTTTCAGAAGACTTGGAATTAAGATGGAGTTCAAAGGCGATGACATCCACGTTCCCGCACAGGAGCATTATGAAATTGAAACGTTCATTGATGGTTCCATCCTTACCGTTTCTGATTCCCCCTGGCCAGGCTTCACCCCTGACCTTTTAAGTATTGTATTGGTTGTGGCAACACAAGCAAAGGGCAATGTGCTCGTTCATCAAAAAATGTTTGAAAGCAGATTGTTCTTTGTAGACAAATTGATTGATATGGGGGCTCAAATTATTTTATGCGATCCTCATCGTGCCAGCATCATGGGGCTTGATCGCAAGCAAGCTCTACGCGGCATTAAAATGTCATCTCCTGACATCAGAGCAGGAGTTGCTCTTCTTATCGCTGCATTGTCTGCACAAGGCGAAAGCGAAATCTCAAATGTGGAGCAGATTGACCGAGGCTATCAGGATATTGAAGGCCGGTTGAAGAAACTGGGGGCTGTGATTGAGAGGGTGGCTTAGTCGTCATTTGACCAAATTCTACCACACAACTCAATTCATTTTTCTTACCTGTTACAATCGAAATCTTCACAACAAATTTTCAGGTATCTTTCTTCATAAATTCAACATGAAAAGGTTTCTATTTCTTATTTGTTCACTTCCTTTTTTCTCCCTACAAGGACAAATTTTTATAAATGAAATTTGTCCGGCAAATGCGGATATAAACTATGATCCTGATTTCTATAATTTCTCATGCTGGATTGAACTATATAACGGAGGCAACAGCAATGTTACTTTAGACGGATATTATCTTTCTGATAATACAAACAATAAAGGAAAATGGCGAATTCCTAATGGCACTATTATTCAATCGAAGGGATACCAACTCATTTGGTGTGATGAAATGAATACGAAGATGCACACTAACTTCAAGTTGGACAGTGAGGGCGAAGAATTAATTCTTTCAAATCCCACGTTAACCCAAGTCGACCAAATAGTCTTTCCCAAACAATATACCAATGTATCCTACGGCAGAAAAACTGATGGCGCATCCTCCTGGAGTTTTCATGTTGAACCCACACCAGGCAAAATAAATAGCAACAACACTGCCACCGTACAATTAGAAACTCCAAGTTTTTCTCTATCTGCCGGTCGCTATCCAAGCACACAAAGTATCACCATAAAACACTCTATTCCCTCAGTTGAAATACTGTATACCACCGATGGATCAGAACCAACCATCAATTCCACTAAATATGTCTCTCCTATTTCAATACCAAAAACTACTACCCTAAAAGCGATATCCTATTTAAAGTCTTTCATTCCCAGCAAAACTGAAGTGAAAACCTATTTTATTAATGAGCATGAATTTACGCTACCTGTGATCTCCCTTTCTACTGGGCCATCATTCTTAACAAATAGTACGATTGGTATATACGTAGAAGGCTCCAATGGAATAAAAGGGAATTGCAAAGATATACCGGTGAATTGGAATCAGGATTGGAGCAGACATGCCGCTTTTGAATTTTTTAAAGAAACGGGCAAAAAAGAATTTGATCAGGATGTTGACATCAGAATTGGGGGTGGCTGTAGTCGAAACAATCCAAAAAAATCA
>JAENVX010000426.1 GCA_016650355.1 Bacteroidia bacterium
ATCAAACTCTTATCGTAATTCTCAAAATGGCAGTGAATCTCAATACTTCTTTCAGCGGAAAGGTTTTTACCAATTAATATAATTTCACGCTCATGCTTTTTACCAGGCTGGTTGTTGGTGTAGGCAATTACTTTTTGTCCGATAGAAATTTTCTCCAGGTCTTTTTCAAAGATAGTGAGGGCTAAGTGTATGTCTGCCGGGTTGATTAATTCAAAAAGAACTTCACTGGGTTGAGTGTACTTGCCAATGTTTACATTGACATGAGAGACATATCCATTAATAGGAGAGTAGATATTTATGCTTTTAGAAATGTTATTTTCAGTCAACTCATCTGGATTGATACCAATGAGCTTTAACCTTTCGCCAAGGGATTTTACGTTAATTTTTTCTGTGGCATACTCCGCTTCCGTTTGTTGGAATACTTTATCACTGCTGGCCTTACTTTGATTGAGTTCTTTCTGGCGCTGAAATTCGCTGGCTGTAAGGTTTAAGCGTGTTTTGGCATTTAAAAAGTCCTGCTGTAATTGAATATATTGCTGATCTTCAATGACAGCAATGACTTCACCTTTGTTAAGGTGCATCCCCGGAAGCAGTTGTGTGTGCCGTAGGTAGCCACCCATAGGAACGCTGATAGAAACCATATTTTGTGGAGGAACATCTATTCGACCATTTACCTTGAGCACGGATGAAATTGTTTTTTGTGAAATTTTGCCAACAAGGATATTTGCATTTTTATACTGAGCGTCTGTAAGTGTGACGGAGTTTTCCGTTGCAGGCAGATCAGTAGTTATAGGTCCATCATTTTTAGACGAGCACGAGGAGAGCGATGACATGATACTAGTAATGAAAGCTGATATCAACAAGCTATGAAGTTGTTGAAAAGTTTGTGTAGCAAAAAAATATTTTTTCATGGTTCTTTTTGTTGATCGGTCTATTTACTATTGAAGTAGTTGAGTTGAATAATACTTTCGTTTAGATTGTTCTGGACATTCAGGTACTCAGTTCGAATAGAGATTGCTTGATTGGTTAGCATCACCCACTCGAGGTAATTTATTCCACCATTGGCGAATTGCACATTGGCCGTGTTTACAATTAACGTTGCGTTTTTCAAGCCGGTTTGCTCATAGTATTGGATAGACTTTAACAAGTTTTCAAATTGACTATGAGCCTTTTTGTACTCCACATCAAAATGTTGTATACCCGACCTATAGTTGGCTTCTCTTATTTTTTCATGCGATCTGGCCGCATTGATTTTTGCTTTTCGGGATCCATAGAATATTGGCAATCCAATTCCAACTTGTGCTGACTGAAAACGGGATGATCCATCGTATGTGACGTTGTCGGACCCTGTACCACGCATCGACATATTGTTATAGGTAAACATTAGATCAGGATGTAGCATTGCTGTTTCCAATTGTGTCTTTTTTAAAGCAACCAGTTGATGTTGGCGCAGTAGCTTAATGCTAGGATGACTATCGGCAGTTGTGGTATCCATTATTTCAAGCCGGCTCATCATAAAATCATCTTCTGGCACATAAATAACATCCGTGTTTAATAAAAGCTGAAATTGCAACCGCAGCAAGTCTAAATCTACATTTAGTTGATTGAGCTGAATTGTTATTTGCCCGAGTTGTGCTTGCGCAGTTGTTTTTTCAAGCACATTGCTTTCACCAGCTGCAAGGCGCAAATTGGCCTTCAGTAAAAATTCTGAGTATAAGCTGTCATTCTGTTGTAGCAGCTTACGCTTCTCTTGTAGATAGATCAACGCATTAAATACTTGAGACACTTGTCTTTTTAACTCAAGTTCTTTGACCGCTACGTTTAATACTTCACTTCTCCACTCTTCTTTTAGAACAGACTTTTGATTTTTGTAAACAGTAGGAAAACTCAGGGTTTGATTAATGGCAAAACGATTGTCAGAAAAACTGCTGTTAATTTGTCCGTATTCACCTACAAAATTTGTTAGCGTAGGATTTATAGCGGTTTTGATTAGCTGCTTTTGATATTCAGCTTTCAATCGTTCATTCTTTACAAGTAGGTTATTGGCAAGTGCCATATCGATTGCTTGTTTTAATGAAATTGGTGTTTGGGCTTCAACACATTGAGCAGACAAAAACAAAACAAGAAGTACCATGGATATTCCTTTTAGCGTTTTGCTTTTTACAATGTTTCCAATTCCAGATTCGAAAAGAATATATAACACCGGGAGAACAAACAAGGTTAACAACGTAGCGATTAATAGCCCACCGATTACCACTGTAGCGAGTGGGCGTTGAACTTCAGCGCCAGAACCGTTGCTAAGTGCCATAGGGAGAAAGCCTAGTGATGCCACTAGTGCGGTCATAAGCACTGGGCGTAGTCGAATCTTTGTTCCTCGTATCACAATATCCCTTAGGTCATGGTTGCCTTCGGCTTTCAATCGATTAAACTCAGCGACTAATACAATACCATTTAGTACGGCTACACCAAACAATGCAATAAAACCAACACCTGCACTGATGCTGAATGGTAAGCCTCTGACGGCTAGCGCAAAAATGCCACCAATGGCGGAGAGTGGTATAGCAGAGTAAATGAGTAACCCGTGTTTTACTGAATTGAACGCAAAGTAAAGCATCAAAAATATCAGTAATAACGAAACGGGTACCGCAATACTCAATCGTTGTTTAGCAGCATTAAGATTTTCAAACGAGCCTCCATAGGTTGCGTAATACCCTGCGGGAAATTTAATTTGAGCCTCAACTTTTTTCTGTAGTTCTCTCACAATGGTCTGTACATCGCGACCACGCACATTGAAGGCAGTTATTATTCTGCGTTTGGCATCTTCGCGCTGTATTTGATTAGGACCCTCTATTATTTGAACATCGGCAAGGAGATTCAATGGAATCTGCTCACCATGGGGTGAAGGGATGAGCAGGTTTTGAACATCCTTGATGCTTTTGCGCTGCTCACTCGCCATACGAACGACCAGGTCGAATCTTCTCTCGTTTTCAAATACTAAGCCAGTGCTTTGTCCTGCAAAAGCCGTATTTACAATTCTGTTGATGTCTGAAATAGTCATGGCATATTGCGCTATGGCAGCGCGGTTATAGTTAATTACAATTTGAGGCATACCACCAACGGCTTCCACGTATAAGTCTGTGCTGCCTTCTACTGTGTTAATAATGTTTCCTAATTTATTAGCATAAAATGAAAGCGTGTCGAGATTTTCTCCGAAAATTTTACACACAACATCTTGCCTCGCTCCTGTCATCAATTCATTGAATCGCATTTGTACAGGATATTGAAATCCATAGGTGACTCCAGGCAAGACCTCTAATGCCTTGGCCATTTTCTCGGCCAATTCATCGAATGAAGTAGCAGATGTCCACTCACTTTTGTCTTTTAATATAATCATCATGTCGCTTGCTTCAATAGGCATGGGGTCAGTGGGAACCTCTCCACTACCGGTTTTGCCTACCACCTTTATTACCTCTGGAAAATTCTCAAGCAATATTTTCTCTCCTTTTAGTGTTGCCTCCACTGAAACATTAAGGTTGCTTCCAGTCAGCACCCTGGTATCGACCGCAAAGTCCCCTTCTTCCAGGGCAGGAATAAATTCGCCACCCAAAAACGAAAGTGTAATCAACGCTGCCGCAAACAACCCAAGCACAAACAAGACAACAGTTTTTGGAATGCCCAATATCTTTTCTAAAGCGGATTGATAAGCACGTTCAATTTTTTCCATCATTGTGTCCGAAATGTTTTTGGTGTGTTTGATTTTTTTACTCAGAAAAACAGAGCTCATCATAGGTATATAGGTGAGGGAAAGAATGAATGCACCCAATAAAGCGAAAGCTACAGTTTGGGCCATTGGCTTAAACATTTTGCCTTCAATTCCCTGAAGACTGAGTATGGGTAGGTAAACAATTAGAATAATAATCTGCCCGAATACAGCACTGTTCATCATCTTGCCAGCAGAATGTTTTACCTCATTGTCCATTTCTGACTGACTGAGTGAATTAATTGTGATGAATCTTCTTGAGTGCGCCAGTTGGTGCATCACCGCCTCCACAATTATTACTGCACCATCCACAATCAATCCAAAATCTAAAGCACCAAGACTCATTAAATTTCCGCTCACCCCAAATAGGTTCATCATGATCACTGCGAAAAGCATGGAGAGGGGAATGACCGAGGCAACTAAAAGGCCGGCTCTGAAATTTCCAAGAAATAGCACCAGTACAAATACTACAATAAGGGCACCTTCCATCAAGTTTGTAGTGACAGTATGGATGGCACTATTCACCATTTTGGTTCTGTCGAGGAAAGCTTCAATCTCAACTCCCTCGGGTAATATCTTTTTTATCTGATCTATCCTTTCTTTAACATCCTTAATTACTTTGTTGCTGTTTGCTCCTTTGAGCATCATTACAATTGCACCAGCTACTTCACCCTCACCATTATAGGTCATGGCACCATAGCGAATTGCACTACCAAATCTCACTTCAGCTACATCTTTAATAAATAATGGCGTTCCGTTCTCCGTATGTTTAACGGCTATCCCGGCAATATCAGAAAGACTACCGATCAGGCCTTCACTTCGTATATATAAAACAGTGGATTGCTTTTCGATGTAAGCCCCTCCTGTATTCTGATTGTTATTTTCAAGTGCACTGAAAACGTTGTTAACGGTTAATCCATAAGATTTTAATTTGTTTGGATCAATCGCTATTTCATATTGCTTCACCTTGCCCCCAAAACTGCTAACATCGGCTACACCCTGAACACCTAAGAGTTGCCTTCTTATAATCCAATCTTGAATGGTGCGTAACTCTGTAATGTCAAACTGACTTTCATAACCTTTTTTAGCCTTTACAACATACTGATAGATTTCACCCAGACCCGTTGTAACAGGCGCCAGTACGGGAACACCCAAGCCCTTTGGAATTTGATCTTTTACAATTTGCAGTCTTTCAGCAACTTGTTGGCGTGCCCAATACACATCAGTATCATCATCAAATACTATTGTCACCAGCGACAATCCGAATCGGGAAAAACTTCTGAGCTCAATAAGACCAGGAATGTTGCTATTAACCAGCTCAATAGGAAAAGTAATAAGACGTTCAATATCAGCGGCCCCAAGTGAGGGCACTGACGTTATTACCTGTACCTGATTATTGGTAATGTCGGGCACAGCGTCAATGGGTAGCTGAGTAAATGAATAACTGCCCCAAAGGATTAAGGCTACTACAAATAGCCCAATGATAAATTTATTATGTATCGAAAATCGAATGATGGAATTCAGCATAGTCTTGTAGGTACGACAGCAAGAAAAAACCCACTGTAATTAAAAAATTAGTTAAGGCCTCTGCTTAAGAAGCAGGCGGTCTGTAGCCCCCAATTCTTAGACGCGAGGCAATCCTCTAGAGCAAGAGAACTAGAGTTTTGGAGGCTGAAAGATATCGCCAGCAAGAAGTTTTGGCTCGTGAAGTAAATAAAAGGAAGTGTGTATGATGGAAGTCTTTTCCAAAAGTTCTGTTAAAGTAATTTTCTGTGAAGGTAAACTCACTGTCTGAGCAGTAAGGGAATGATTGCAATCTTTAAATGGAAGGCTCATGTCCTGATCATCATGAGCAACATCTGTTTCATAGTGCATAACCAGAAACTGCCAGAAGGATAAATCATCAACTTTGCTTTTGTGTTCGGTGAAGTGTTCAATTAGCAACGGTAGGCGCAGCACTTCACTGAATTCCGTAAAGGAAACCAGGAAGGAAAAAAGTAGTCCAATTGCAACTAAGCGTTTCACCATGATTCAAAGGTAATCACTCTCTTAGACAATCCACCACTTATTTGATGGCAATTGCTTTTCTGATTTTGAACTTGATCCTTCAAAACAAACTAAGGTTTCCTCCTTTTCTGAACCTAGTCAGATCATACTCAGGCATTTGTTTGCCGATGAAATACTTCTTTTTTGAAGCGCGATATAGTTGGTGAATGGCATCGGCAACGTTCCCTTCACCAGACATGCGCCTTCCAAATTTAGAATCATTGAGTGTGCCAGCATGTAAAGAGGAAATTTGATTCCATACTTTTTCATATCGATCCGGAAAATTTTTGCGGAGCCAGTCTTCAAATATTTTTCCAACGGATCCATTTAGTCTTACCACGGTCATGCCAACATTCAAGGCACCATGCTCTGAGGCAGCTTTTAATATAGTTGGAATTTCATGATGATTTAATCCGGGAATGATGGGTGCGTTCATAACGCCTACAGGTATTCCAGCCTTCGAAAGTTCTTCTACTGTTTTTAATCGCTTTATTCCACTTGCCGTTCGCGGCTCCATAATGCGCCTCAGATTTTCATCCAGTGTTGTGATGGAAATATACACGTGCACAAGATTGTCTTTAGCAAGATCGGCTAGCAAATCTATATCACGTAGAATCAGACTGTTTTTAGTAATAAGGCCAACCGGATGACGGTAGTTTACCATTACCTTCAACATCTTTCGCGTGATTTCATGTTTTCTCTCCTGAGGTTGATAACAATCGGTGTTGCCACTGAGGGCTATGGGTACGGCATTCCAATTTTTGTTTAGCAGCTGTTGCTCCAACAAAGTGTCCGCATTTTTCTTTACTATAATTTTGCTTTCAAAATCAAGTCCTGCACTGAAGCCATAATATTCGTGCGTGTTACGCGCATAGCAATAGATACAACCGTGCTCACAGCCCTGGTAAGGGTTTGCCGAATACATCATACTTAAGTCGGGGCTGTCTACTTTGTTGACAATCTTTTTCGGACTTTCATAAAAAATTTGAGTGGTGGGTGATTCGAGCAGAGGTTCATCCAAACCCTCAATATGGTCGGTAACATAGTGTGCTTTTAAAAACTTGTTTTCTGATTTTATTTGGGCACCACGCCCTTTGAAATAATTCTTATCCACCAACAATATTACTAAATAAATTAGTATTAATATTTAATAAGGTTGATTTCATACACAAAAGCACCAATTCAAGAATTGAAAAGCCAACTATTTGAGCAAATGGCAGTTCGCGTCTTGGTAAAGCGCGAGGACCTCAATCATCCTTTTATTTCGGGCAACAAATGGTGGAAGCTGAAATATAACCTTGAAGAAGCTAAGGCGCTTAACTGCGATACCTTGTTGACCTTTGGAGGCGCCTACTCCAACCATATTTATGCTACTGCGGCAGCAGCTAAAGAAGGAGGTTTTAAATGCATAGGCATTATTCGTGGGGAAAAGGTTCAGCCATTAAATTCCACCCTCGCTTTCGCGGAAAGCTGTGGCATGAAATTACATTACGTATCACGCGAAGCTTATCGACAAAAAATAGAATCATCATTCATTCAAAACCTTCAGGACCAGTTTGGTAATTTTTTTCTCATCCCCGAAGGAGGCACAAATGAATTGGCGGTAAAGGGCGTTGCTGAATTTGCACTGTTATTGATCGAAGAAACAGAATTCGATTATCTCTGCTTGCCAGTTGGTACTGGTGGAACTATGGCTGGTATAGTAGTTCAATTAGCTGGTAAGAAAAAGATCATCGGCTACTCCGCTCTAAAGGGAGGCAGCTTTTTAAATAACGAAATAAAAAAATTTGGTGGTGATGCGTTTAGCAATTGGCGAATTGAGGAGGCCTATCACTTTGGTGGCTATGCGAAAACAGATAAAGTGCTAGGAGACTTTATGAAGGATGCAGAAGGAAAACATCACCTTCTGTTGGATCAGGTTTATACAGGTAAAATGCTTTTTGGAGTTTTTGATCAAATCAATAAAGGTCTGTTCAATAAAGGCTCAACGATTTTGGTTTTGCATACAGGTGGTTTGCGGGGAAGGATAAAATTAGAAGATAACTAATTACCTTACAATTGATATCCGGCATGACCATAAAAAAAATTGATGAATACATTGAGAATTTTTTATCGCAACGTTTTTGTTGAGTCTGTTCTCCTTCTTGCCGTTATTATACAAATTCATTTCAGGAATAGATCTTTTTAGAAATGGCAGGAAGATAGCTCAATCTTTCTTTGAGAAATTACAACTCTGGACTGGGCTTTATCTCGCCTTTTTCTTAACCATGCATGTGAGTGTAGTTTTTGCTGGCCGTTTCATTCTACACCTCGACACCAATTTTTATTTTGGTGTTTCCGTGATAAATACGTTCCCATTCATTCTGTTTTTTATCCCATACTATAGTTTAGCGATCATGTCGTTCTTTGGGCACATAGCCTCACTCCATAACAAAAAAATGAAACACACGATTTTAGGATTGACTCCCAGGGGTCAGTAAAAATTGATTTTATATCTCGGATTAGTCATCACCACCTTAATATTTTATGGATTAACCAACCATTTTAAGGGAGTTGTCATTCCTGAAGAATACAACGTGATGATTGGCAAGTAAAGTAGTTATATCCTTTCAATGGCGGATAACGTTACGCAACCACATGAAAGGTTTGAATCCACTGCTTTCATCTGGCAATCCCCCGCTTTCGCCTGCTGCTTTTACTTTTTCAATTGTATAAAATGCACTGGGTAAAATTTCCTTTAGTTTTCCCAAAAGATCATCCAGGCGTTCGCGCTGGAGTACTGTAAACACCAGGTTTTCATTTCCATCAGGTCCTTCGGCAATAACTTTAGTATATCGGAAATTATGCGTAGTTAAAAATTGTATAAATTCTGTCACATTTTTCCGAGTGATGATACGCACGATTACCTTACC